>NZ_CAXQGS010000135.1:0-25118 GCF_964223445.1 Cytobacillus sp. | reverse complement strand
ATGAAGAGGAGGAGGGAAGGGCGTGGCAGCCTCTGATGCGGACCTTGTTGCACCTTTGTTGCGATGGCGTAAAGCATAAGAGCCGCAGGTGTCGGGAGGGAGGCAGGTATTTGCAGGAGGGTGCGGGTGTGGGTGGACGGGGAGGGGGCGATGTAGGCGGCGGGTGGGGGCCAGTAAAAGCGGAAGCCATGATGTGCTCATATTTGAACTTTCCACAAGACCGGCTAAATATTTTCCAGTTTCCAGACGGCCGATCAAATCAACAATCGCCCAGGCAAACAGCAAGATATAAACAGCTGGAAGCATAGACTTAATGCCTTCCCATACCCCTTTACCAAAAACATTTGGGTTAACACCTTTCAAAGCATAGGCTTGTCGGAAGAATAGTCCCAATGATACCAATAGACCCACCAGGCCTCCAAGGATAAGAGATTTTGAGACATCTGTATTCTCAAATATTTGTAAAATGGTCGCACTTCCTTCAACCGCCTGTGACCCAGTCCAAAACATCGAGCCCACTGTACCAATGACAAGTGCTATTATCGGCCACACAAGATCTCCGACCGATCCTTTTGAACTTGTAGGAAGGTCATCCTTCAGTTCACCAGGCGCCGGCTTCTCAGGATCCATTACTAGCCCCTCTTCAACTGCACGCTTCTCATGAACCTTCATTGGTCCAATTTCAAGGCCTCTTAATGCAACAATAAACACAATAGCGAGGGTAGCCCATACATAAAGATTCATTGGAATCATCTGAATAAATGCCGAGAAAGCTGAATACTCGGTAACATTATGGGCAGCAAGGATAGTTCCAATCAGCGCAATAATGTATGCTCCCCAGCTTGATACCGGTGAAACCACACAAACAGGTGCTGATGTGGAATCAATCAAATAGGCAAGTTTCGCACGGGATACACGCTGGCGGTCTGTAATCGGACGTGATATCTGGCCGACAGCCAGAGCATTGAAATAGTCGTCAATGAATATGATAATACCTAAAACAGCTCCGACAATCTGTGCGCCTGCACGGGTCTTGACCCGCTTCATCGCCCATTCTCCAAAAGCGCGGCTTCCGCCTGAAATAGATATAAATGCAGTAATAACTCCTAATACAAGCAAGAATAAAATAATATATACATTCCAGGTGTTCAGCTCTCCGTCTGAAACAAAAATTCCTTTTACAGCATCCCAAATGATGCTGAATGTTTCTGTGATGCTGAATTCAGCCAGCAATAGTGCGGCTGTTACGATCCCCACTCCCAATGACAGCAATACGCGCCGGGTCAGGATAACCATGGCGATTGCTACCAAAGGCGGCAGAAGGGAGAAAATCGTGTTTGCCATTACTTGTCCTCCTCTGAAATTTGATTGGTGTCCAGCTACAGGCTCTGATAAGCGGGCGCCAGTAGCTTTTCTTAGGGGAACAACAAGGATGATGACAGAGTCAAAATAAAAAAAGAGTAACGATAGAGAAAAATCTATCATTACTCTTTTGAAGTAATTAGTTTCTCCATCACGATCTGTAGCTCCCCATTATGAAGGCTTTGACAAAGTATATTCATACTTTCCCCTCATAATGACAGTGTTACTCCTATTCGAAGTAACCCCAGCAAGATTAGTTCTGACTCACTAATCATGCTTCGGCAACATTCCCTTTCGGCTGCGGTCCTAGTTGTCATCCTCGCACAGCGTACTCTTAAATCTTGCGCCTCTACCCCATCGGATATGATAAGGTTTTTATGAAATTATATTGAAATTTTATCAAAATACTAATCTTTTTGCAAGTGTTATTGGCCGGCCGGTATTTCTATTGAAGGCGAGGTGCCCCCTCCGCCATTGTAAAATTGCGGGACTTTTCCCGGATAAATGCCATAAGCGGCCAGTACATCCTCCTGTACAGTGATAATCTTGGTGGCAAAAGGTATAATGATTTGAACCTGCACATCCAGACGGACCAGTACCTTCACTTCAACATTATTAATGCCGTGATCCTTTGTTTCCGTTATAAAGTTGGAGGTAACAGAACCAACTGCATTAAATTTAACCGGTATCCGGGGACCCAGGTTTCCGAGAAGCGCATTATTGGTTGCCTGGCCAAGCGGCACGTAATAAACTATTCCATTTGTATTCTGCATTTGTTCCGTAGTAATTTCCACATCTGTAAAGGACTCCAATGCATCCAAATCGCCCTTTTCCGCTTTCTTAATATTATCCTGAACAAGTTCGGTTACTTCCGCTTTGACCCTGTTCAGCTTTTCTACGTTTATGCTGACAACCCCGCTTTCACTTGCTTCAAACATATCTTCCAAATCCATCACATTGGTAATTTTTTTATTAATCGCATTGTTTATCACCAATGATGCGATTTTCCTTGTCTGTGAATCGGCATAGCTCATGAGAGTGGGCTTAAGCCCTTCGTTGATAATCCATAGGCCGGCAGCAGTTGAGATGACGAAAAATATAAAGGTCAACAGAAATACATAGCGAAATGGCAGAGGACCTTTCCGGGGCAGCCGGCCTCGAAATTTTGCCAAAACAAATCCCCCCTTTACAAGCTATATGTATGCTGTAAAGGAGGGAACTAGGCTCAAAAATCCAAAATAGTTTATTGTTGTACAAAAGTCGTATCGCAGCCTATAATGACAGAATTCAATTCAATCCTCAAATCTGCTTCATACGGCTCCACATTCCTGCCCTTTTCTTCAAGTACGCGGATGACAGGCCTATCACTCAGACCCGTGTTCTGCCGGCAGACAACACCTTTCCTGCCATCATTCAGCTCGACTGTAACACCCACAGGATATACCGCGACCGCTTGACGAAAAACTTCTATTATCCTCTTATCAAATAACTTTTCTGCCCCTGCATACAAAATCTCCAGGCCTTCATGCGGGAGCATAGCCTGTCTGTAAATGCGATTAGATGTTACTGCATCAAACACATCTGCAATCGCAATAATCTTGCCGAAATCATGTATCTCGTCTCCCTCAAGGCCGCGCGGGTAGCCGGAGCCATTCAAACGCTCATGATGCTGAAAGGCACAATGTGCAACAAGGAGCGGAATCGTCTCTACTTTTCTTAATATATTAAATCCATCTTCAGGATGCTTCTTTATTGATTCAAATTCTTCAGCTGTCAATTTACCCGGTTTCAAAAGAATATCTGCTGGCACCTTCATTTTACCTACATCATGGAGAATAGCACCTAGCCCCAGGATTTCAAGTTCCTTTGGCAGGAGCTGTAGCTTCATCCCGATTGCCAGAGAATAAAGGGTTACATTCAGGGAGTGTGTGAAAATATAGTGGTCATATGTATAAACATCTGATAGAATCGAAAGCAGCTCTCTATTTCCCCTTATTTCACCGATTAGCTGACGAATTAGCCCTGATAGCCGTTTAGAGGCTTTCTCAATCACTAAAGAGCCTGATAAATCTTTATTTGCTTCTACTTCCTTCAGAACCGATTCTATGGTTTCGATAGCCTTTGTGCGCATTTTGGCAGTCAGAGGGTCCCTATATTGGATATCCTCAGTGCGCCAATCCCTTATATACACATAAGTAATACCCATTTCCTGCAATTTATGTATCAATTTATCAGCCAGCTCCACACCTTCATGCAAGAGGACCTGACCCTTGTCATTATATATAGCCTTGGCCAAAACGCTGCCAGTCTCAATTGTATTGGTTGCTGCTAATCTCATATGTATCTCCCATATCCTTTTTTCAGTGCTACTTTTTATTTCGGGTATAATTTGGTTTTATTTACATTATACGACAAAATTCCTGCATTGGCGGAAGTTCTCACAGTTTTTATGAAAATTGATTCTTATGCCGTTTTTAAGGATAACTTTAGGGTGCCTGTCTTCATTCCGGGGAGCTATTTTCCTCAAATATGTATTTTATGTGCGGATAACCCGTTTTTACGTGCAGATAAAAATTTATGTGCGACGAAGGTTCGTATATGACCTAATAAAAAAGACAGCCCTATTAAGGCATGCCTTTAGATCATTTTTAAAAGTGCTTCTCTTCCAATAGTCCCTTTAACTATGCCCAGTTCCTCTGCTTCATAAGTGACAGATTCAAGGGGGGCATTTAACAGCTGCTCTATGGTTTTTACGCCGACCGCCCTGCCGGCAATTACCTTGCGGTCCTTAAGCTTCTCATTCAGTAATCCTACATCAAGGGCGCCACACATGATATACCCCTTATCATTCGTTACCGCCAGCAGATTGGTCTTCGGCAATTGCACCGATACACTCAAAAAAGTATGGCCATCTATATCAATCGGTTTTAAATCAATCATACTTGCCGCCACTCCTTTCCTTTTCCCTTACACAATATGTGCGGACAAGGAAAAGGGTGAAAGTGCCAGGCACCTATACCAGTTAGCTGAAGTGGTATAGGTGCCTGGCACCGCTTAAAATAAATCAAGCTGTCTGGGAGCGAGCTGCTGGTATTCGATATTCAGCATTTCGATCATTTGTTTAGCGTTGTCTGCCGCGTCACCGCCAGAGTTGTTATTGAAGACGACGAATACAGTTTTACAATTTTTCTCAAGCTGTTTTAGATGTTCTGCCCATTCAGCCAGTTCTTTTTCGTTATAGCGGTAAAGATAGCGGACCTCGCGCCAGTTGTCTCCATTCTTCTTCTGCCAGCCATGAAAATTACGGCCATGAAACCGAACAAGCACCTTATCAGGACTGGTTGTTTCCAGGACAGTTGGAACTGAACCCTCACCGGCTTGCGGCTCGTCACAGATGCTGTGAATCCAGCCTTCTTCTCTCATAAACCTTAATGTACTTTCCTTGAACTCCGGCCGAAACCATGATTGATGCCTGAATTCCAGGGCACATGGGATATCTGCCATCTGCTCTTTGCACCAGCGAAGATAGTCGACATTGGCTTTTTTGCAGTCAAACCATGGCGGAAATTGAAACAGCACCATAGCCAGTTTTCCCGATTCGATATAAGGCTCCAATGAGTCTTTGAAAGCTTCAAACATTTCTTCTTTGCTTTCAAAGGGGATTTCGCCTCTCTGATGGCCGGTCATGCCCTGGTAGGCTTTGACTATGAATTGAAAAGATTCAGGCGTGTCCTTTACCCATTTGGAAGAGTTGCGCTTTGGCTGCACCGCATAAAAAGCAGAGTCCACCTCCACAGTCGGAAAATGGCCGGCATACTCCTTTAATTTATCTCTCGGCGAAATATTGCCAGCATAAAGGCTATCATGGTCGCCCCAGCCTGTTACGCCTATGATAATCATTAAAACACCTCCGTTTTTTTCTTTTTAAGAAGGTAAAATTTAATATTTATATAAAAACACCTCTTAAGCAGGGAATTTTCGATAAAAGCCCCACTTTAGGGCATGGAGACCATCTATAAAAAGTGTATATAGGGCTTATTAAGCTATATATAATCAACTTTAACAATTTTACATTCAATTTTCCAAATGTAACCTCATTATTAGCGAAATATCATCAAATTTTTTGATATAACAGCAACTTCAATTGTTCTAATTATGAAAATTCCTGCATGCATAAAATTTTTAAAAGATTCTACCTTTATCAGCAAAAAATTTTACGTGATTCTAAACCATCCTCCCAATATAAAAACCCGCTTACCATGACTGGTAAACGGTTTATCGTAAATATCTATTAACCCGTGAAACCTTCCATTTAACTTAATTTAGTCTTTAAATAAAGAATAAAATTGTTATAAAAGACTTTTAAAGTCTTGATTTTCAAAAGCTTTAGTAGTATTTTTCTCTAGTTTTTTAAGATTTTTTGCGCATCGCAATCTAATAAAAAGTACCTGAAAAGTATTTAAATCCAAAATTGCTTTACTTACTAATAGGTAAGCTAAACAAGTGAAAAAGCCCTAAGACGAGGTTAATTTTCTTACACTATAGGCACCTAATTTATTTCTATTCACATATGAAATCAATAATTCAATAAAGCCTTTTGCAGCAGTACCTATGTGTTTTTGTTTATGGTGTACAATGGTGACTTCCCTAATAATAGTTGGATTCATAATCTGTAACGCCTTCAATTCACCTTCATTTTCAAGAGAAAAAAGTGTATTAGATATTATAGTTGCTCCTATCCCTTTCTTCACTAGATTCAATATTGATATTGAATCAGTTAATTCTATGATTGGCCTAATTTGAATTCCTGATGTAATGCAGGCTGCATCAAGTGATCGTCTAAAACAGTGGCCTATAGGATTTAATATTAAGGGTATGCACTGAATCTCTTTTAAATCTATCGAATTTCTATTTGACCAAACGTGATTCCTTTGTACGGCTAAGAGAAATTCTTCTTCGTATAATGAAATATTTGTTAACCTTTCATCTTTTTCTGGCAATAGTGTCAAGGCTAAATCAACTTTATTTTGTATAACATTTTCAACCACATCATCTAGAGAGAAAATCTGTATTTGGACATCCGGAAAAATAGAATGAAATTCCACCAATACCGTGGATGCAATTTGATTTAAATCTCCTGAAAGGGTTCCAATTACTAGTTTTCCTCTTTTAACATTTTGAAGCTCTTCTATTTGTTCTTTAGCACTTTCTAAATTAGCGAATACCATTTTACAGTGTTCAAGAAGGATTTTACCAGACTCTGTAATTGCTATTTTCTTTCCTAAACGATCAAATAAACGAACATCTAGTTCATCTTCTAAAGCTTTCATTTGGTAGCTTAAAGTAGGTTGCCCAATCCTTAGTTTTTCTGCAGTCTTTGTAAAATGCATTTCTTCACAAAGAGCCATGAAATGTTCTAATTGTCTTAATTCCAATATTCCACACCTACCCCTTAGATATCTATAAATCCATATTAAAGAAAAAGCCATATAATATACTATTGAAAATTTTTCCCAAAACCTCTATTATACATTTTTGATCTTAACTGAGCGTATGTGAAATCCCTCCTTGAAATTTAAAACTACTAGACCAAATGGTATAAGTATTCTGAAATATTAACAATACTGGATTTTTAATCAAATCGATTAAGTATTTAAATGAATAATAAAAAATGACTATCTAAAATTCCTGAATGAAAAAAAACCAAGCAGGCGTAGCCCATGGTTCAATTTAATAATAAAACGCCCAATACCGGCAGACCGGAATCGGGCGTTTTAGATTTTTATTTCATTTCATATGAAACGACAGAGCGAATCATCGGATTCTTTGCATCAAGATCAAATGGTCCAATCACCGATCCATCGTCTACTTTCATCCATGTGCCTTTGTAAAACCTCCAAAATCTGTCTGAGAAAGGGCTGTAATCGAATCCAAGGGCCGGCACATATGGATCTGGAGCTTGAACGCTGAATACAAGGAAATACTCCTTCGGTACGTAAATAGAGTAAGGACTAAGATCTACTTTCACCCAGCCAGGAACGATATCCGATTTTGCAGGAATTGATTCCGTTAATTTCTTTCCAGGCCCTCCTTCATGTCCAGTTGCATCATATACATCAACTTGAAAACTTTCACCGCCTGGGCTATACCAGCGGGGGTCGATATAAAACAGTCCGGCGGTCAGCAATGCTTGTTCCTGTCCATCCTTCAATGACATTTTTACTGCGATCTCGTCAGTTCCAGAGACCAGCAAGACACTTTCAGCCGAGCCATCATCATAGCTGATTTCACCTTCTGTACCTATATATGGTTTTAAATGTATGTCAATTGCACGGATGGAATTGCCCTTAATTTCAATCTGTTCCCGGTAGGTATGAAAATAGGGTGCACTTACTTCAAGCGTATATGTTCCTTCAAAAGGGTTAAGCGAATATTTCCCGTCTGCACCTGTTTTTATCGGGGCGACTGCGGCGTCTTCAATGAGTTTCACCGTTGCTCCCTTTATCGTTTTTTTGGATTTGCTGCTCTTGACGGTTCCATGGACGACGCCTTTATCTAAGGGGGATAACTGTATAGCTGCATTGGTCGATTCATCTTTTGTTACTCTCGCCGTTTGAATCTTTTGCTTAAAGCCATAGGACTCAGCTAGCAGGTGGTATTCATCTGCTGGCAGTTTCATGCTAAAGCTTCCATCCGTTGGATCGGTCGTTAAAAGCCTTCCATTTTCAACAATCTGTATTTGCGCGCTAAGTGGGACGAGAACTTGTTTTTTATGGGTGGCTTGTAGCCTTGCAGTCTCCCCTAATGGTTCAAATGCAGTCGTTGATTGGGAGGGTTGATATACAGTGCCGGAAGGCTTGTCCTTTATGGAAACATCATCCAAGTACCACCCTAAATTTGTTTCCGTACTGTCGGAATGGAAACGATAAGCTACATAAACCGTTTTTCCTGAGAAGGAAGACAAGTCGACAGAAACGTCTTCCCACTTTGCCTCTAAATGCCCTTCGTTTGTTTTAGCAACATGCCAGTTCTTCATGTCTTCCGAAACGAGCACTTGGCCATAATCATTCCACCCTACAAAAGTTGGAAATCCAAAGGTCTGTTTAAAGTTAAGGAATACCGCTTCTCCTTTCTTGACTTGGATCGGAGGCATAGTTAGCATGGATTCCTCATTATTGTAATAACTCCAGAAAAAATCAATGCTGTCTCTCCAGTCAGGAATCGAGGTGGCGTACACATTGTTTCCAGAAGGCGCCTTCAGGACGGGCGTCATAATCTTCCCCCAATTCCACGAACTGCTTCTACCTGTACTGTACCAACCTACAGGTATTTTTTCAAAGTCTGTAGCATACCCGACCGACAGCCCTTTCTTCAGTGGCAGGCGAACTGGGACAGTTTTCGAACTGTTTCCTGCATAGTCCGTAATTTTCCAGTAATACGTAATTTCTTTCCCCCTTACTTGTTCTAGAGGAATTTCACTTGAATAGAAACCGCTTTTAAAGTTTCCTTTAAAAAGTGTGCCATTTAATATTTTTCCTGGTGCTCTGTCAACTTGATAATGAAGTTCCACCGTGGAAACTGCAAAATCGTCAGAGGCTTGTACAGAGAGTTTTAGAGGTGCATTAGCATAAGCATAGGGAAGTGGTTCATGGCTTGCTAATGGTTTCTTTTTATCGGCAGCTATATAACCTACTTTCCCTGCTAGAGTGCCTACCCCATTAGAACCGCTCTTAACCATACCAGTTAGGTCAAGTAACCCTCTCCCATAGGCATCATTTGGGGAAGATGAATAGTTTAAATCGGATAGCGGAATCAATCCGGCATACAAGGATTCTTTTATCTTATCGATCGGCATGTTTGGCTGCATTTGCTTTAGAATGGCAATGGCGCCTGAAACATGTGGTGCGGCCATGGAGGTCCCCGATGACATCCCGTATTCGTTATTCGGGAGGGTTGAAAGAATTTCTTCCCCAGGTGCAACCAAATCCGGCTTTATCTCACTGCCGCCATAAGGAGAAGGTCCCCTTAAAGAAAACCATGAGATTCGGCTGGATGAATCCGTTGAGCCAGCTGCAATGGTTTCAGGATAATTAGCTGGATTGGTTATTGAACCTGGCCCAACCGGCGTCGAAGGGCTATGATTTCCTGCGGCAAAAACAGGTGTAATGTCGGCTGCCGCCCATGCCTTAACGATTGATCTAAACCATTCATTTAAGGTAGAACTGCTACTCCATGAGTTGTTAATAATGTCCGGTGCCATCTCAGGATGAGGAATTCCCTTATCATCCAGTGGAGCGAGAAGCCATTCCCCTGCTTTTAACAAGTCTGTATCCAGAGCGCCGTCTTCTGAAAATGCGCGAACTGCAATCCAGCTTGCCCCTGGTGCCACTCCGATATGTGTGCCCGCTTCAGGATCATAGCCCACCATTGTGCCTGTCACATGTGTTCCATGTCCATGTGAATCAACTGGAGCAGGACTATCTCCCACCAAGTCCAGCCAATTGAAGGTGTGTGTAAAGGTGCCATCCGCACTGAGTCCTCTGTATTGATTCTTAAGCGAGGGATGGTTTACGTCCACCCCCGTATCAAGTGTTGCGACCACGACCCCTGAACCATCCAACCCATTTTCCCATGCCTTTTTTGCCTGAATTTTTTCCAGGTTCCAAGGTAGCTCACTTGTTAATTTTTGGACTCCGGGTGCCTTTGGTTTAGGCAAAGCGTGCCTTTCGTTTAGGTAAATATGGTTGATTTCCGGAAAGGCTGCTATTTCCTGCAAAACGTCTTTTGTGGATGTAAATGAAACAGCATTTACGATGTAGTAATATTGTTCATCCTTCAGTTTGCCTTCAGCTTTCTTTTGAAGGATAAAATTCTTAATATGATACTGTGTTTGTTCAGCGTTCGTTTGCAGTCCTGACACAACAGCAGAACGGACGCGGAGTTTCTCTTGATAGCGGCTAGCCTTCACTTTCTTAGCCTCTTCCCGAGCTTGATTAGCGATTTGTCCAACATCCGCCTGGTTTTTCAATTCTACAATCACATTAGTGTACCTGTTTTTTTCAAAAGCTTTTATTACCTTTGGGTCCACCTTTTCATTTAATGGGTTTGGATTCGGTACCTTATTTTGAACCGCATATCCTTCTAGAGGGAATATTGTTCCCAGTAAAAATAAAATCATCAAAAAAGCTGATAAACCCCGTTTTCTCTTTTTTAAACCTTTCATTTAAAGCCTCCTTTTAATACTTGATAAAACTCATCATTCAATTTACCAACCACTAGACACAATAGTATTAGTATTCTGAAATTTAAACAATACAAGTTTTTTGATCATATTAATAAAAAATTTTAATAAAGAATAAGGATGTGCAGCACATAGCAGCAATATCTTTTTCTCGATATCTTTAACATTAAGGCAAAGGCTGTAAGTCTTTTACTTAACAAACTGGCCCTTTTTTAATAAAAAAAAGATGTCCCTAATATAAAAAAGACATCTTTCAAATTTTTATAATGGTTCAGTATTCAATTGTTCAAATCCAAAGATCATAATAGGTTCTATGAGCATCATCTCGATGAATGTGTGCTGCAATATCACATAAATCAAAGTGAAAAATGAAACTGACCAAAATGTTGCTTTTGTTCCCGGCAAACATTTTTTACTTTGATATTGGCTCCCACTAAATTTCAAAAAAAAAGCCTTAGCATATTCCTTATATGCCAAGGCTTTTCAAACTTTAACCGATGGAACCTTCCATTTCAAATTTGATCAGGCGGTTCATTTCTACTGCGTATTCCATTGGAAGTTCTTTCGTAAACGGCTCGATGAAGCCCATTACGATCATTTCTGTTGCTTCTTCCTCTGAAATTCCACGGCTCATAAGATAGAATAACTGTTCTTCTGATACTTTTGAAACCTTCGCCTCATGCTCAAGAGAGATGTTGTCGTTCAGGATTTCAT
This sequence comes from Cytobacillus sp., assembly GCF_964223445.1. Lineage (NCBI taxonomy): Bacteria > Bacillati > Bacillota > Bacilli > Caryophanales > Bacillaceae > Cytobacillus > Cytobacillus sp. The sequence goes on along the minus strand of NZ_CAXQGS010000135.1, from coordinate 13,801 downwards.
TGTAAGGAATCGTATCCGAAGTTGACTGGTTATCCATGATTAACGTATCACACTCGATGTTGGCACGTGCACCTTCCGCTTTGCGGCCGAAGTGAACGATTCCGCGGTATGTTACTTTACCGCCTTGCTTGGAAATCGATTTCGATACGATTGTTGAAGAAGTGTTTGGTGCAAGATGAATCATTTTTGCACCTGCATCCTGGTGCTGCCCCTTACCTGCTAATGCAATGGAAAGGGTCATGCCGCGTGCGCCTTCTCCTTTAAGAATAACTGCCGGATATTTCATCGTCAGTTTTGAACCGATGTTTCCGTCAATCCATTCCATTGTTGCGTTTGATTCACAAACAGCACGCTTCGTAACCAGGTTAAATACATTGTTCGCCCAGTTCTGGATGGTTGTATAACGGCAGTATGCGTCTTTTTTGATGATGATTTCAACAACCGCACTGTGAAGTGAGTTTGTTGTATAAACAGGTGCTGTACAGCCCTCTACATAGTGGACATGTGCGCCTTCATCAACAATGATTAATGTACGTTCAAACTGCCCCATGTTCTCAGAGTTAATTCGGAAATATGCCTGCAGCGGCGTATCAACTTTAACCCCTTTAGGAACATAAATGAACGATCCGCCAGACCAAACCGCTGAGTTTAATGCAGCGAATTTGTTGTCTGTTGGAGGGATAACCTTTGCCCAGTGCTCACGGAAAATATCTTCATTTTCGCGAAGAGCGGAATCAGTATCTTTGAACACAATTCCTTTCGCTTCAAGGTCTTCCTGCATGTTATGGTAAACAACCTCTGATTCATACTGAGCCGAAACACCAGCAAGATATTTCTGCTCTGCTTCAGGAATACCCAGTTTATCAAATGTCTGTTTAATTTCGTCAGGAACTTCATCCCAAGAACGTTCAGTTTTTTCAGAAGGCTTTACATAATACGTAATTTCATCAAAGTTTAATGACGCTAAATCTCCGCCCCATTGCGGCATAGGCATGTTATAGAAATGCTCCAATGATTTTAAACGGAAGTCAAGCATCCATTGTGGCTCTTCCTTCAATTTTGAAATCTCTTCAACAATTTCTTTTGTCAAACCGCGTTTTGATCGGAAAATGGAAACGTCTTTATCGGCAAAACCATACTTGTAATCGCCGATCTCAGGCATTTTTTTTGCCATCGTCGTATTCCTCCATTCGTATGAGAAAGGGTCTTCACACCCCATCATTTTCTTTTATTTTAGCACACAAGGCAGATGAAAAATTCTTAATCAAACGTTTGATTGATTTATTCCTGTTCTTCTTTCTCCGTGCTAACGCCTTTTTCCATTGCTTTCCATGCCAATGTAGCACATTTGATTCTGGCAGGGAATTGGGAAACTCCCTGAAGAGCTTCAATATCGCCAAGGTCCAGATCGTCTTCATCATATTCTTTTCCCAGCATCATGTCTGAGAAAACTTTGGAAAGCTTTAATGCTTCTTCAATATTTTTGCCCTTGATGGCTTGAGTCATCATGGAAGCCGAGGACATGGAAATGGAACATCCTTCGCCTTCAAACTTCGCATCTGCCACTTTGCCATCTTCAAGCTTCAGCGTCAATTGAATGCGGTCTCCGCAAGTAGGGTTATTCATATTGATCGTTAGGCTGTCATCTTCAAGTACCCCTTTATTACGAGGGTTTTTATAATGATCCATAATAACCTGGCGGTAAAGGGTATCTAAATTTTTAGAAGACATCGCTGAAATACTCCTTTGTTTTGACAAGCCCTGAAACAAGCTTATCAATATCTTCTTCCGTATTGTACAGATAGAAGCTTGCACGTGCAGTTGCCGACACCTTGAGCCACTTCATCAGCGGCTGTGCACAATGGTGGCCGGCCCGGACTGCAATTCCTTCTGCATCCAATACAGTAGCCACATCATGAGGGTGGACATCATTTATATTAAAAGTAATTACTCCGGCGCGCTTTGACGCTTCTTTTGGACCATATATGGTCATTCCGTCTATAGCAGACATTTTTTCCAAGGCATATGCAGCCAGTTTATGCTCATAAGCTTCAATTTCATTCAGGCCGATCTGCTCCAGGAAATCAATGGCTGCTCCTAATCCAATCGCACCTGCAATGATTGGCGTGCCGCCTTCGAATTTCCAGGGAAGCTCCTTCCAAGTGGATTCATAAAGGCCTACAAAGTCAATCATTTCACCGCCAAACTCAATCGGCTCCATTTTTTCCAGATGCTTTTTCTTTCCATACAGAACACCAATGCCTGTAGGGCCGCACATCTTATGGCCGGAAAAGGCAAGAAAATCACAATCCAGGTCCTGGACATCAACTTTCAAATGTGGAGCACTTTGTGCACCATCTACAACCATGATTGCTCCATTTTCATGGGCAATTTTCGCAATATCCTTGATTGGATTTATTACACCAAGAACGTTCGATACTTGCATGATAGACACAATTTTCGTATTGCTTGTCACAGTTTCCCGAACATCATCAAGCGATATTGTTCCATCTTCCTGAAGAGGAAGGTATTTTAAAGTGGCACCCGTTTGTTTTGCTACCTGCTGCCAGGGAATGATGTTGCTATGATGCTCCATATAAGAGATAACAATCTCATCGCCTTCTTTCAGGTTGTCACGCCCATAGCTTGCTGCAACAGTATTGAGTGCAGTTGTTGTACCTCTTGTAAAAATAACTTCCTCAGTGGATTTAGCGTTAATGAATTTACGCACCTTTTCCCTGGCGCCTTCATAGCCATCAGTCGCTCTAGTACCCAGGGTATGGACTCCTCTATGAACATTCGAGTTGTATTCCCGGTAGTATTTGTCAAGCGCTTCAATCACCGGAACAGGTTTTTGGGAAGTAGCGGAACTGTCTAAATAAACAAGAGGCTTTCCATTGACTTCCTGGTCCAGAATGGGAAACATTTGCCGAATCTCACGGGCATTCATTATTTTACTTTCCTTTCAATAACGGCTGTAAGCTGCTTTTTAACACCTTCGATAGGAAGAGCATTCACAACTGGCGCTAAGAAACCGTGAATAACAAGACGCTCTGCCTCTTTTTGGGATATACCGCGGCTCATTAGATAGTAAAGCTGCAATGGATCCACACGGCCAACTGAAGCGGCGTGTCCTGCTGTTACATCATCTTCATCAATTAATAAAATAGGGTTTGCATCTCCGCGCGCTTTTTCGCTTAGCATAAGTACACGTGACTCCTGCTCTGCATTAGACTTGGAAGCCCCATGCTCGATTTTGCCTATTCCATTAAAGATGGAAGAAGCAGAGTCTTTCATAACACCATGCTTTAAGATGTATCCTTCTGAATTCTTTCCGAAATGAACAACCTTCGTTGTAAAGTTTTGAGTCTGTTCCCCGCGACCTACAACAACTGTTTTTGTGTCTCCGAAAGAGCCGTCTCCAATAAGATTGGTTGTGTTTTCAGATACTGTGTTGCCATCATTCATGAGGCCAAGAGCCCATTCAATGCGTGCATCGCGTCCTGCAACACCACGGCGATTCACATAAGCTGTAGTGCCTTTTGCAAGTGTGTCAACTGCACCATATTGAACTCTTGAATTTGCATTCGCTATCACTTCAGTAACGATATTGAAGATTCCGTTTGCTTCTTCGACAGTTGATACATAGTTTTCTACATACGTCACAGAGCTGTTATCATCAGCTACAACCAACACGTGGTTGAAAAGGTTGGCTTCTTTATCATCATGAATATATACAGCCTGAATAGGCGCCGAAACTTCCACGTTTTTCGGAATATACAAGAACGCTCCGCCGTTTAAAAGAGCTGCGTGCAAGGCAGTTAAACGGTGTTCATCCGTTTTGACGCCGTCCTTCATGAAATACTTCTGAAGAAGGTCGCTATGTTCTCTTGCTGCCGTAAAGATATCTGTGAAAATAACACCTTTTTCCTGTAATTCTTTAGAAACAGCCAAATGAGTTGGTCTATTATTACGCTGAATGTATAGGTTTTGATCGCCGGCTTCTGTGTCAATCAGATTTCTGACATCCTCAGGAAGGTCGTTCAGTGAAGAAAAATCTTCGCTTCCGACGATATGCTTTTCAAACTGTGTAAAGTTCCATTTATCTATCTTAGTTTTATCAGGCTTTGGCATTGGCAGGTTTTCCGCGTTTGCAAGCGCATTTAGACGGAGTTCTGTCAGCCATGCCGGCTCGCCCATATCTTTTGAAAAGGAACTAACATATTCCTTATCAAATGGTAATTTTATTTCCGTTGTCATAGTGATCCCCCTAACGCTTACGCTTCTTGCCCAACTGTTTCGTCTTCAATGCCCAATTCTTTTTTAATCCAGTCATATCCTTCTGCTTCTAAGCGCTGTGCAAGCTCTGGACCGCCAGATTTTACAACGCGTCCCTGCATCATTACGTGAACATGGTCAGGAGTGATGTAGTTTAGAAGGCGCTGATAGTGTGTGATGATTAGGCAGCCAAACTCTTCGCCGCGCATTTCATTGATTCCTTTAGAAACAACCTTTAATGCATCGATATCCAGTCCGGAATCAATTTCATCAAGAATCGCCATTTTAGGCTCAAGCATCATTAATTGAAGAATTTCATTGCGCTTCTTTTCACCGCCTGAGAAGCCTTCATTTAAATAACGCTGCGCCATATCAAGATCCATCTCAAGGAATTCCATCTTGCTGTCCATTTTGCGGATGAATTTCATAAGAGAAATTTCATTGCCTTCCTCAAGACGGCTGTTAATTGCAGAACGTAAAAAATCGGCATTTGTTACGCCGCTGATTTCACTTGGATATTGCATTGCAAGGAATAGGCCCGCACGTGCGCGTTCGTCAACTTCCATTTCAAGAACATCTTTACCATCTAAGGTGATGCTTCCCTGTGTTACTTCATACTTAGGATGGCCCATGATTGCAGAAGATAGAGTTGATTTACCTGTACCGTTCGGCCCCATTATAGCGTGAATTTCTCCGCCTTTGATTTCAAGGTTTACACCTTTTAATATTTCTTTTCCCTCAATAGCAACATGAAGGTCTTTAATTGTAAGTACTGATCCTGCCATAATATATACCTCCGTCAATAAAAGAAGATTTGTAAATCGGCCTTCAGCCGCAAATCTCTATTCTCATTTTATTCTCATTACAATCTTATAACAAATCAAATTTGATAGCAACTCTTTAAGACCATTAACAAACTTTTCAAACAAAAATGTTTAGAAAGCCTGTAAATATAGATTTTATCATATTAAGTTAATGGCATCAAAGTATAAAATAACCGGGAACCAGGCATGTCCTATCTATTTTTTCCCGGGACTGTTATTTCATGTATAGCAAAAAAGAAAACCAGTGCATAATTGGCACTGGTTTCTATTTTCTTCATTATTATATATACCTTTAACCTAGGAATGAATTTTTCTTTCAAGATCTGCAACTAAGCGCTGGCTTTGAAGATAATCTTCCTCGCGTCTTTTTTCAACTTCCATTCGAATATCATGTTTCCGGCTGTACACTTCATATCCAACTCCATGGGCAGCTTGCATAGCTTTTTCCATTTCACTCGTGTAGTTCAGCTGTAACTGACTGATAATGAATCAATCCTTTCGGTTTTTAATGCTTTTCGCATTTCGTTTTACATCTAAAATCTTAACACTCACCATATACCCAGCACAAAGCGGAAAAAACCTGATTTTTTTAGCAATATAAGGAATGAGAACCCGTGAAGCGCTTTCATAATGAGAATTCTTAAAATACTGGCCATATCCTCTGGATTAATGGTTGTTTTAATAATTTTCTGAAAAATGATTATGATAAAATAAAACTCCTGCTATTGAGCAGGAGCTGGTTATCAGTGATTTTGCTGATTTAATTCTGTCATGGCCTCCTGGACGAGCGTAACCGCCTGGCTCATTGCAGCCCCCCCGCCAAAAGCTGCTGTAACTCCAACTGCCTCAAGAATTTCTTGTTCTGACGCTCCTTGATCGATGCATCCTTTCGTATGATAAATAATGCAGTATTCATCTTGAGAATATAAACTGATTCCAAGTGCAATCAGCTGCTTTTCCTTTTGGGATAAAACCCCATCCTTAAAACAGGCTTCTGTAAAAGCATTATAATGCTCTGCTAAATCAGGCATTTTGTCAGTGAATACACCCAATCCAACTTTATAGTCATGAAGGGCTGCTTCTATTGAGTTTGAAGGTTCATGATAATGTTCCATTCGGCTCCACTCCATTTCGAAATAGTATCAAGGTTAGTATGTTTGATTACTTTTCAAACTATGCGGGTGACAGAGCCTGGAAGGGCAATTAAAAAACAGGCGATTTTAGCCGCCTGTTTTTTTCCACTATTACTCAGATACCGGTACAACGGCACCTTCATATTTTTCAAGAATGAAATCCTGAATTTCTTTAGAACGAAGCACTTCTACAAGAGCTTTAATTCCTTCTTTTTCTTCATCGCCTGTACGGACTGCAATTACATTAACGTATGGTGAATCTTTGTCTTCAATTGCAATTGAATCTTCAAGAGGATTCAATCCGGCATCAATTGCATAATTGGAGTTGATCAGGACTGCATCCCCTTCTCCATTATTGTAGATTTGAGGAAGAAGTGATGCTTCATATTCAGTATCAAACTTTAATTTTTTAGGATTGTCTTTAATATCTTCTAGAGTTGCTTCCGTTTTTTCTACATCTTCATTTAGAGTAATAAGTCCCTCTGCTTCAAGCATGGAGAGAATACGGCCATGGTCTGCTACTGAGTTGCTCATGATGATTGATGCACCCTCAGGAAGTTCATCAAGGCTCTTATACTTTTGGGAATATACTCCGATTGGCTCAATATGAATTCCGCCTGCATTTGTAAAATCATATCCATGTTCAGCTTTCTGTGACTCAAGGTAAGGAATGTGCTGGAAATAGTTTGCATCCAGCTCCTTAGTCTCAAGAGCCTGGTTTGGCAATACATAGTCCTGGAATGTCACAACATCAAGTTCAAAGCCTTTTTCTTCAAGTAATGGCTTTGCTTCTTCAAGAATTTCAGCGTGAGGTACGTTGGAAGCCCCTACTGTAATTTTTGTGCTTTCTTTACTTTCTCCGCCTTCACCGGCATTGCCGTCTTCTTCTGAAGTTCCGCAAGCTGCAAGAACAAGTGCTACTGCAAGTGCAAGAGCAAGTGATAACCATTTTTTCATGTTAATCTCTCCTTAACGTTTGTCTAATTTTGTTGTTATGATATCTCCAATAAACTGGATGATAAATACGATGATTAGAATAATGACAGTCGCCATAAGCGTCACATCACTGCGGCTCCTCTGGAATCCTTCCAGGTAAGCAAGGTTTCCAAGTCCGCCAGCACCGATAACACCGGCCATGGCTGTGTAGCCAACCAGCGCGATGGCTGTAACAGTAATTCCTGAAACAAGAGCGGGCATTGATTCCGGAAGCAGAACCTTCCAGATAATCGTGCTTGTTTTTGCGCCCATAGACTTGGCCGCTTCAATTACACCTTTATCTATTTCCCTCAAGCCGATTTCAACCATACGGGCATAAAACGGGGCAGCACCAATAATTAACGCAGGCAGTGCTGCATCTTCCCCGATCATTGTTCCAAGAAGAAACTTTGTAAATGGAATCAATAACACGATCAGAATAATAAACGGAATCGAACGGAATATATTTACGAAAGCAGAAATAATTTTATTGATTGCTGCATTTTCCCAAACATTTCCCTTCGAGGTCAAAAAGAGCAGCAGTCCCAGAACTGCTCCCAAAATAAAGGTTGCGAGAACAGAAATGGCTGTCATATATAGAGTTTCCATTGTAGCTTCCCACATGGAATCCCATTGTACATTTGGAAACCATTCGTTAAGCATTGGAAATCACCTCCACGCCCACCTGCTGAGAGTGAATAAATTCGATGGCTTTTGCCACTTCCTCTGCCTCTCCATCAACATGGATGAATAAAGTACCGTAAGAACCATTCTGTGTTTGTGAAATCTTTCCTTGAAGGATATTTACGGTTACCTGGAAATTCCGGATCAGGTTTGTAATCAATGGCTGTTCAGCTGATTCACCGACAAATCCTAATTGCACTACTTTTCCTTCTGGATACAAATCGACCAGGTGATCAATCGTTTCCTTAGTTTCTTCAGGCTCTGTTACCTGCTGTACAAAACGCTTTGTAATCGCAACTTTAGGATTCCTAAACACATCCAATACTGGCCCGATTTCAACAATTCGGCCTCCCTCCATAACCGCAACCTGATGGCAGATTTTACGGATAACGTGCATTTCATGTGTAATTAGGACAATTGTTAAGCCCAGACGCTCATTGATATCAACAAGCAGCTCCAAAATGGAGTCTGTAGTCTGCGGATCAAGTGCAGATGTCGCCTCATCACAAAGCAGCACTTTCGGATTGTTGGCAAGGGCTCTCGCAATTCCAACTCTTTGCTTTTGGCCGCCGCTAAGCTGGGAAGGATAAGCATCTTCTCTTCCTTCAAGACCAACGAGTTTAATGAGCTCGTCTACCCTTTTCAGCCTTTCCTGCCGGGAAACACCAGCGATTTCAAGCGGAAATGCGATATTCTCCCTTACCGTTCTTGACCATAAAAGGTTGAAATGCTGGAAGATCATGCTGATTTCCTGACGCGCTTTTCTTAGCTTGCTTCCCTTTATCTTTGAAACTTCATTGCCTGCAACTGTTACACTGCCCTGGGTAGGAAGCTCTAACCCATTCAGCATGCGGATCAAGGTACTTTTACCTGCACCGCTATATCCGATAACTCCGAAAATTTCTCCCTCTTTCACCTCCAGGTTTACATCATCAACTGCTTTTACCTGTCCCTTTTTTGAAGGAAAAATCTTCTGTACATCTTTTATAGAAATCAACGTGAAATGTCACCTCTTTAATCGAAAAATACAGATTATAATTAATAGACTGCTCATATTCCTCTATTTTTTACTCCTTAATGGAGTTCATGCGCTAAAAGCAAAAATGCCTTTCTGCACATGAGCAGAAAGGCATTAAAAAATTAAGTCCTTTCTCTCATCTGTCAAAGCTATGCTTTGAGTGAATTGGCACCATTTCAAATAATTGACGGTTGCCGGGCTTCATAGGGCACTTCCCTCCACCTCTCTTGATAAGAGCGTAACGTTCTATATTCAATTAATACTTTAAGTAATTTAAGCAGTTTTTTAATTACGTTTGCTATCGTATCATAGCCACTAAAAAGGTGTCAACGATGAAATTTTAAACTTTCGGAAAAAAATGAATGGTAAATTTTCCTTTATGCTTTTGCAGCAAGCGATGTGATGCCTGAAGCTTCTTCAATCGCCTGTTCCAGATCCTCAATCAAATCTTCCGCATTCTCGATCCCGATAGAAATCCGAATTAGATCTTCCGCCACTCCGGCAGCTTTTAAACCTTCTTTATCCAGCTGCTGGTGAGTGGTACTTGCAGGGTGGATAATCAGACTCTTTGCGTCCCCTACATTTGCTACGTGTGCCCAGAGCTGCAGATTATTGATTAGCTTGGCTCCAGCTTCTCTTCCGCCTGATATACCAAACACAGCCACAGCGCCTGCTCCTTTAGGCAAATATTTATCTGCCAACTCTTTGTCCGGATGGCTTTCAAGCCCTGGATAAAGCACCCAATTAACGGCTGGATGCGCCTCCAGATATTCCACTACTTTTTTTGTATTGGCAATGTGCTCCTTCATTCTCACATGCAAAGTCTCAAGCCCCAACGCAAATTGAAATGCACTTTGCGCACTCATCGCTGGCCCCAGGTCTCTTAACAGCTGAACGCGTGCTTTAATAATATAAGCCGCCTCGCCAATTGCTTCGCTATAGACAATATCATGGTAGCTCGGATCCGGTTCTGTAAAGCCCGGGAACTTAGGGGAATTCCAGTCAAATTTTCCGCCGTCTACAATAATTCCTCCCATTGTTGTTCCATTGCCGAGCAGCCATTTAGTCGCAGAGTGTATAACAATATCAGCACCATGTTCGATAGGCCTGCAAAGATAAGGTGTAGCAAAGGTGTTATCGACAATCAGCGGCACACCATTCTCGTGTGCAATTGCTGCGACCTTTTCAATATCCAGGATTTTTAAGCTGGGGTTTCCAATCGTTTCCGCAAAGATGGCCTTTGTTTTATCCGAAATCGCGTTACGGAAATTTTCCGGATCTTTTGGATCGACCAGTTTCACTTTAATCCCATACTTGGGAAGTGTGACTGCAAACAAATTATAAGTGCCGCCATATAAATTGGACGCAGCAACTATTTCATCGCCTGCTTCAGCTATGTTTAATATGGCAAGAGTAATGGCAGACTGTCCGCTTGCAAGAGCCAATGCACCAACTCCTCCCTCGAGCAAGGCCACTCTTTCCTCAAATACACTTACAGTAGGGTTATGTATCCTGCTATATATATATCCTGGCTCTCTAAGGGCAAAGAGATCTGCAGCGTGATCTGTATTCTTGAACTGGTAAGCATTATTCTGGTAAATCGGTAACGCCCTTGCACCAGTTACAGGGTCAGGCTTCAGTCCCCCATGCACTCCAATGGTTTCAAAACGGTAATTTTTTTGTTTGTCAGTCATTGCTTTCTCTCCTCTATAAAAATTTTAGTATTTCTTATCGAAGAACTAAGAAAAGCGCAAGGCGCCTGAAGCTAAACAGTTATCCATTTTAAAAGATTAAAATAAAGATAATATTAAAAAAACCTCTTCATAAGAAGAGGGCCGTATCGTCTCTCCTTATCTTCCAGAGCATCCCGCTCTGCTGGATTTAGCACCGTGTACTTTACCGGTTGCCGGGCTTCGCTGGGCCAGTCCCTCCGCCTCTCTTGATAAGAATATTCAGTTAATTCATATTAAAACGATATTATCATACTATTTAAAAAACGGTCAAGCATTATGATATGAAATTTTTCCCAAACAGAAAAAAGACTCGAGAAACAATTTTTTTCTGAAGGTGGTTTCCATCATTACTTTATTTTGGGAAAGTGCATCCCTTAACTTTAACTCCCCTGAAATCAGTGACAGCACAGCTTCCTCAGTCCCCAATATCTCCACATCAAAATGGCTGGTGTGACTTGCCTTCCGGATTTCCCCATTCGAAACCATCAGAGGAATGCTTATATTTCCCGCCTTAATATGCAAAGAGAAATTTGATTTTCTTAAAAAGTATCCAAGATGCCCTTTAGCCTTTAATTCCCGGATAAATACATCAGGTAAATCCTTCACGGCCTCACCTCTTTTAATGGGTTTATTATCTTTAATATTCAGTAATAAAGGGCTTCAATCCTTTAATTTTCTTTCGACAAGATTAGAAAAGCGGAAGCGCCTTGCCCACCCGGCTTCTGGAGCTGGACAGTTCTCAAAGTCAAAGTTATTAAACCTGATAGAACCAGAAAGACAATGCCCGTTTATTAGGCATTGTCCTTTCATTTCCCGAGAAATATGTCAGATTATACTATTTTTACAGAAGACGCAGCAGTTTTTGTCTTATTATAGCCTCTGAAAACAATGAAAAAATAGAGAGAGCCAATCAAATATAATGAAGCTGTAATGGTGAATACGAGTGCATATCCCCAATATTCACCATATCTCATGACGATTCCCGTTGAAATAGGTCCCATTACAGCCCATCCTAAATTGAAAACCATCTGATTGACGGAGTTTGCCAGTCCTTTCATCGAATCATTTACCTTAGACATCATCAGAGACATTTGTATAGGGTTTCCTGCATTCATTAATGCCTGCCGGAACAAAAAGCCGATGGCAGCCAGCCAGAGATTCTCGGTATAAGCAGTTAAAAGCAGAAATGGAAGTGACATGAGCTGAAGGATTACAACTGCTTTTACTTCTCCTACCTTCCTTACCACAACCGGGCCGATAATCATAGCAAAAGCGGTGGCAGCCTGCCCTAATGAAATAATAATGCCAATGGCTGAATTGGAAGCTTCAAAACGGTCTGCGAAGTATAAATTTAGATAAGGGATAACCAGTCCTGCGCCAATTCCTATCAGCAGCTGCGCAAAGGCAAACATGGCGATAATTTTGACGCCTTCATTTTTAGGGGAAAGCTTTTTGAACGAAAACTCTCTTAATCCTCTTACATCGTTTTTATTTTTCGGAGCTTCTGTGAAACGCAAGATAGGAACAAGGCCCGCTATGAAGAAAACACTTGCAATCAGAAGGGTAATGCGGATGCTGGTGAGCTGATCCACAAATATAGAAAATACATCCGTTAAGATGCCTCCGCTTAAGTTTCCGATTACATTTGCAGCCGTCATAATGGCAAAATGGATGCTGAATAAATGAACCCTTTGGTCAGCCTTTGAATTCTCAGCCAGCCATGGTATGCCGGATACTTGCAGAAATGCTGTTGTCAGCCCTGTAAAAAAAGCAAATAATATCAGAAGTTCCTGCATTTCAACCATACTTCTGAAAAGCATAACGACACCCGTGGCAACAGCCCCAAGCAGCATCGCACTTTTTCTGCCAAATCGGTCGCTGGCGATCCCTGCCGGCACAAGAATTAGTGCTGTGGCGAGAGCAGTCATGGATATGATTTGCCCATTAACACTTTCGGTGTAGCCGAGCTCCCTTATGTAGAAATTATAGATTACCATGAATATCCCAAAACCTATTTGTGTTAGGATATTCGCCATAAAGGCCAATTTGATATTGCGGTTATAGCCTTTAAATTGGCCAGCCCACTCCTTGTAAAATGCCATCCGGATCCCTTCCTGCACTGTTTAATTATTTCGATTCCCTAAGTATCATACTCTTTCGGAAAGGGTTTGTAAATATATTTTGAATATTGAAAAGGCGGATTTCAATGTTTTTTAACCATGCAAAAAACCAGGCAGCTCTGCTCCTGGTTTTTCTCAATTAATGCTTCTGATTCTATCCAGCAAATAGGGAACTGATCGGAATGCATATAATTTTTCCTGTAAAACTCCTTCTTTAAAGATAAGGAGACAAGGTACGCTTTCCACTCCCCATTGTTCAGCCAAATTTGGCATATAATTTAAGTCCGCTTTCCCAATCTTTTGATCAGGCAGCAATTGTTCTGTAACTGTCAGCATCTTACCAGCCATCTGACAGGTACCGCACATAGGCGTGTACAAATAGACAAGGACCGTTTCTTGCCCGTTAACCGTTTCCTCAATCTCCAGCTGCGACCATTCCTGCATTTTATCATCCTTACTTTATCTATCTAAATATTGTGTATAAACGTCAATATTAGCTCCAAGCAGCACTGTAGCCAAATGATGTTCCGGTGCTGTCGCTACTTCTCTGTACATTCTATCGATGTATAGATGCTCTGCCTCTGGAAATTCCCTTTTAAACTGTTTTCTAAGCTTTTCACCTGCTGAATCGGCATCCACCAATATATATACATCCTTATCAAACAGTGTGTCAATTAATTCATCCAGTTTAGTAATGCTAATTGTTCCATTTGTGCAGATAATCTCTACTGGTTCTCTTATAATGTTTTTAACCTTCGTTTTATCTGACTTTCCCTCGACAATAATAACTTTTTCCGGAATTCCCTCGTTCATCGTCATCACCTGAAAGGAGTTATTTTGAAACTGTTGCGTTAAAGGTACGGCTGTTTTCCCATAGATTGATGTTAGATTATAAATGAAGCCGTTGATTTCGGCTGCGAGCACTTGCTTTCCGCGGGGAGGAATGAGAGCCTCCTCGGATTCGCCTGCGGGGTCTCTCACTTCCCTCTCCTCCCGCAGGACATTGAAAAATAGCTTCCTTGAATCAGCACCGCAC
>NZ_CAXQGS010000134.1:0-15121 GCF_964223445.1 Cytobacillus sp. | reverse complement strand
TGCAGAAAGAGCTATACCAATTGGAGCAAGTGCCACAACGGTCCCCATGTACGTTCCCATCGATAGTGAAATAAAGCAGGCAATGATAAAAATTCCGACCATCAGCAGATTCTGAGGGATGAATGAGAGTGCAAGATTCACGGTCGAATCAACCGCACCCATACCTTTAGCCGTTCCAGAAAAGGCCCCTGCCAGGATAAAAATGATGGCCATTAAAATAATATCAGGATGTCCTGCTCCTTTCGTGAATATCTCCACTTTTTCCATAAACGGCTTTTTTCTGTTCATTGCCAGTGCTATTCCGGCTGTAGCGGATACAATGACAATGATTGGAATGCTATTGAAATCTCCTGTTGCTATGCCGCTTCCAATAAAAATTAGAAGGAAAGCCATAAGCGGCAATAAAGCCCAGGGATTGCCTTTGTTTTTCATTAAAAATCTCCTCTCCGAATAAATTTTCCAGCAAAATAAAAAGACCTCTTCAAGCAAGAAGAGATCTTAACAAATCAATCGTTCTCTTCTTATCTGCCAAGCACCTATGCTTGCTGGATTTGGCACAGCGCTCTATAGAGCCCGCTGCCGAGACATCTTCGGGCCAGTCCCTCAGTCTCTCTTGATAAGCGATTCATATGAAATTATTCTGAAATAACTCACGTTTGAAAATTATACAGGAAACTCGTGAAACTTCAAGCACTTTTTTGTTGTGGATTAAGAATCTGAATAATACTTTAAAGGTGAATAACGGGGATTGAAATTAAAAAAAGCCGCAATGCGGCTAAAAACTAGTGAAGTTCTTTAGAATTTGGAGGGTTATGCCCCTTTTTCAGCTCCTGAAAAATATCATCTGAGGCTTGAGGTGCAGGCTGAACGGGTGACTGCAAAATCATTTCTCCCATAAGCCTTTTAAACTCTCCAACAGTTAAAGGCTTCGCATCATTCATTAACTCATACCCAAGCTGTCCATTCGGTTCAAGAGTTGCCATTTTGACATCTGAAATTTTTGTGATTCCGCTGGTTCTGAGCCTCATTTCCAGCTGATCAGCTGTAAAGCGCAATTTCCTCATATTTGCTGTTTTAAGTTTCCCATCCTCAATCACTATTTTAGATTTGCCCGTGATAAATTTTTCAACAAAATTAAACTTAACCTGAAGATATTCCATTAATATTAATGATCCAATTAAGATAGCTGCTGCCACAATCGTTTTCCAAACACTAGTCTCAACGATCGGCTGAATAATGATGGTGCCTATTGAAATCATCACAACTGTTTGGGCTAGTGTCATTTGCGAGATGGATTTTCTTCCGGCCACACGCAAAAGCAATACCCCTGAAAATATTAAAAGGACTGATTCCCATATAAAGTTCATCTATTGCCACCTCCCTTTTTCTCATAGGGTATGGCATAGCAGGTACATATATACAATCGGTGAAAAATAAAACAGCCTGACCATATGGCCAGGCTGTTTTTGTATGGGTCTGTCGATTATAGTTTAGTTACGTTAGCTGCTTGAGGTCCGCGTGCACCTTCAACAACTTCGAAAGAAACTTCTTGGCCTTCTTCTAAAGATTTGAAACCTTCAGATTGGATAGCAGAGTAATGTACGAATACGTCGTTTCCGTCTTCACCTTCGATGAATCCGAAACCTTTTTCAGCATTGAACCATTTTACTTTACCGTTTTTCATGAAAAAAATCCTCCTATTGGCTAGAAAAAGCCATGTGTAAATTCACCATATACACGCTTATAACTTTACGTTCATTACTCATCCAGACCATTGCCTAACGGTTGAAAAAGCAGCTAGCAAAATATAAACACGATGCATAACGGCTGATTCAAATTTAGCATTTATAGGGAGAAATGTCAACTAGCATGGCCGTCTGAAGAAGGTAATTTTCAAACTATTCCGCCATTTATCAGCATTCAATTATATATATATCTATTAAAGATAGCTTCTCCTATTTTAGAGGCGAGCAAACAAACCAATTATATGAGGCTTTCATAAAATATAGAAAATAATATCAGGAGGTGAGTGCATTGAACTTATATGATTTTTTAAACCAGAATTATTACATGCTGGTGCCTGCTTTGTGGGTAATTGGTTATGCATTGAAACAGACACCAAAAGTCCCTGACTGGTCCATCGTATGGATTCTTGTGATCATTTCGGTTTCCGCAGGCAGCTTTGCATTTGGGTTTTCTTTTGAAGGGCTCCTTAACGGAATTGTTGCGGCAGGTGTTGCAGTGCTCGGACATCAAATGATGAAACAGACAATAGAAGGTGCATACAGCAATAAAAAGAAATAGGTTATATCAAAAAAAGTTCATCCCGCTTGGGCTGAACTTTTTATTTACTCTATTATTTTAAGCCGGCCAGGACTTTTTCAATATCTTCTGCTGTCATTTCCTGTGCTTTTGCAAAACTGTATACATGATTCGATGCCCAGGAATCATAAAGCCTTGCAAGATCATTTCGGTCATATACTTTATTGGCAAATGTGCTGAAAAAATAAACAATCAGGACATTCACGACATTTTGCGGCAGCTGTTTTCTGTTTGCAAGCGTACCCAAAGCGATTTTTTCCAATCCTCTAATATTGCCGCCTGTTAAATGTTCAACTATTTCAAGCGGGGAAGCAGTTTCACACTTTTGCACAAAATCAGGGTCATTTAATAAATTTAACATAGGTCTCTCCCCTCTATAGCTTCTATTTATACACATTTGGAGGAGATCAATAAACCCTTTTGGGTATTTTGTATCAAAAATGATATAAATAGCAGAGATTTGTTAAATAAATGTCACTTGCCTTTAGGTTACCCGCGAATAAACCCTCCCTCGGAATGAATCACCTGCCCTGTTACCCACTTTGAATCTTCACTTGCCAGAAATGCTGCCAGATTGGCTGCGTCTTCAGGCTGGCCGATTCTGCCGGCAGGAAATTTAGGCAAAAGGTGATTTCTTATCTCCGCATTCATCCATGTGGAGTCGGTGGGACCAGGGTTAATCGCATTGACGGTTATTCCTAAATGAGCAATTTCTGTTGACAGAGATCTGGTAAATGTCGTAATGGCTGCTTTAGTAGAAGCATAGGCCAGTTCACCGGGCATTGGTCCCAGCTCCTGTCCTGAAGTCATATTAATAATTCTTCCATATGGCAACTTCCATTCCGGAAATCTTTTGGAGAATTCTGTACAAAGAAGAAATACGGCTCTCATATTAACCGCATAGTGTGCGTCCAGAGTTTTTGCGTCAAGATCAAGATAACCATCTCTAGTTGAATGTGCTGCATTATTAACGAGGACCATCGGCTTTCCAACTGTTAAGGCAACGGATTCCAGCACCTTTTCTGCTGATTGACCATCCGATAAGTCTGCTTCAAGGCCTTTGCATGCAACACCGCTTTCCGATATTACCTTGCTGAATTCTTTTTCCCAATGGGGCTCGGCATCCCAATAAGTAAAAAATATATTAAAACTTCGGCTGGCTAGCTTTCGGCAAATAGCAGCACCAATGCCTTTATGGCTGCTGACGCCTGTAACAATTGCAGTTTTATTCTGCTGATCCATTCAGCGTTCCCTCCATTTTGGGCCTGCTGCAGCTAGCCTGGAGATAAAGATTCCAATAAAAAGGCAGATACACAACAAGGTATCTGCCATTCATGGTTTGAGTTTCCACAGCAGGCATTCCTTGTTTTATCATTTATAAGAATAGACAAATCTCTCCCTTTATTAAGAGATGCTGTTCTATATAAGCTTTAAATGATTACAAGTTCTGCCACATAATAGAATCTCAATTCCCCTTCCGTATATCTCCTATTTTGAGCATATCTGCAAGAACAGGAAAAAGCAAGATAATATTTCAGGGTGCTCTGTTAGTTTTCGCCAGTACTCCGCCAAACATTAAAGGGAACGATAATGTTATTTTGTTTCCCTGTGAAGGGTGTGTTTTTTTAGTTTTGGAGAGTATTTCATTATTTCAATCCGATCAGGATTATTTCTTTTATTTTTGGTTGTAATATAATTGAGATCCCCTGTTTCTGTGCATGCCAAAGTAATTTTCACTCTCATTTCACTTCCTCCATCATATTAGAATAATAAGCTGGCAGCCGGTCAGCCAGCATGCTCCAGTCTGAACACATTTCTTTTTCCGTTAGTAAACAATCATCCAGTCTTGATTCAATCTCTTCATTTTTCATACCCATGCCAATAAATACAAGTTCTGTCATCCTGTCTCCAAAAACGTTATCCCATCTATCAAGCAGTTCTGGTTCTTCCTTTAAAATTTTGTTTTTTTCCGCCTCTGGAAGGGCTGCAATCCATTCGCCAGCACCTTGCAGTGTTATGGACGGTCCTGCCTGGGACAGGAGCCCGGCCATGTCATTGCGTGACGCCAACCAGAAAAAGCCTTTGGCTCTCACAATATCTGCAGGGAAATCCTCCAGCCATTGCATGAATCTTTCTGGATGGAAAGGCCTTTTCCTTTTATATACAAAGGATGAAATTCCATATTCTTCCGTTTCCGGTGTGTGTTCCTCATTAAGCTCCTTAATCCAGCCTGCTCCCTGGCTCGCCGTTTCAAAATCAAAAAGACGAGTATTAATGATCTCTTCCGGTTCAATCTCTGAATGTACGGCTTTAATAATTTTCGCTTCAGGATTTAACTTTTCTAATACTGCCTTAAGCTCATCAGCGCTTTCCGGATCAACCAAATCCATCTTGTTCAGCACTATGACATTCGCAAATTCTATTTGGTCAATTAATAAATCAACAACTTCCCGTACATCACTTTCATCTGTGCCCTGTTTACGGTCCAGCAGAGTTTCTCCGCATGCAAAGTCATGCCAAAATCGATTTGCATCTACAACTGTTACCATTGTGTCAAGCGTGCATCTTTCCGAAAGATTAACTCCTAAACTTTCATCCATATAAGTAAAGGTCTGAGCAACCGGAACAGGTTCTGAGATGCCTGAGGATTCAATCAGGATATTTTCGATATCCCCTTCGTTAACCAGCCTTTCCACTTCTATCATTAAGTCTTCTCTCAAAGTACAGCAGATGCAGCCGTTTTGAAGCTCCACCAGTTTTTCATTGGTTCTGGAAAACCCGCCTTTTTTTACCATGGATGCGTCAATGTTGACTTCACTCATATCATTCACAATAACTGCCATTTTCTTATTGCCGCGATTATTTAAAATGTGGTTCAGCAGAGTGGTCTTTCCTGAACCTAAATAGCCGCTCAGTACAGTGACGGGTATCTTCTGTGTCATGGATTCTCTCCTTTTAACATAAATAGTATTCATTACGATTTACAGCAGGTTAGTACCCCCTCATCTGATTAGATGTAGTGTTGACTCGAAAATATTGGTGGGTTTTTAATAAATCGTAATTATTACGATTTAAATCATATTAAAATTTTCTTTCGATTGCAAGGATTAACTATATATTTTTTTCCCCTTCGATTCTCCTATCCTTTCAAAATGCTCATAATCCCATTTACATTTTCATAAAATTAATATAGAGTATAAAACGAAATCATTACGATTTTTAAATACAGGAGGATACTTATGAACCGAGTTTTTCGCAGCCATATCATTGATATAACGGGCATAATTTTGATAGCCATTCTGGTATATTTCATATCTTTCAGCTCTGGCTTAGGTTTATCTTTTGATATTCCCCCTTCTCTGTTAAATCTGAATGTTATCTTTATCAGCATCCTAATAGAAGCGTTGCCTTTTGTCCTGATAGGTGTGCTGATTGCAGGGTTTATCCAAATTTTCATTACAGAAGACCATATAAAAAGGTGGATTCCGAAAAATAGAACGGCTGCTGTTGTCATGAGCTGTGTGGCAGGCGCCCTTTTTCCAGCGTGTGAATGCGGTATTGTCCCCATCATCCGGCGGCTTATGTCTAAGGGTGTTCCAGTATATGCAGCGATTGGTTTTATGCTGACTGGCCCCCTGATTAATCCCATCGTCATTGCTTCTACATACATGGCTTTTGGAAACGATTTTGAAATGGCGGGCTTACGAATGGGACTGGGATTCCTAATTGCCATAATAGTTGCCTTTAGCGTGAGCATCATCTTTAAGTCCGGGCAATTAAAGGAAAGTATTCACTTGCCCCACAGCAGCGAAAAAAATCGTTCCTTCCTTGACAGGGTTTGGTCGATGCTGACCCATTCAATCGATGAATTTTTTGACATGGCCAAATATTTAATTATTGGTGCTTTATTAGCTTCCATTGTACAAGTCTATATGCCGGCAAAAACATTTTTGCAAAGTGCAGATAATCCGGTAGTATCCTTGCTGATCATGATGGGTTTTGCTTATGTTTTGTCACTATGCTCCGAGGCCGACGCATTTATTGGTGCTTCATTCAGCAGCATATTTCCTAAGTCTTCCATACTGGGGTTTTTGATCTTCGGGCCGATGATCGATTTTAAAAATACAATCATGATGCTTAGTGTGTTTAGGATGAAGTTTGTTCTTGGGGTATTAGCGCTGACTGCTTCCGTTGTCTTTTTCACGCTGCTTCTTGTACAGAATTTCATTTAGGAGGATTGCTATGAAAATCCATTTTCAGCAGGCGCTGAGGGCGCTGATTCTACTGGCTTTTTGCGGACTGATTTTTCAGCTCCATTATACAGGAGACATAACTAAATATATTAATCCAAAATATGTCCGGTTAAGCCAATCCGCTTCCATTCTATTTTTATTTTTATTTTTTATTCAGATTACCAGGATATGGACCTACCAAAGAGAAGAAGTTGTTCACGAACACCACCACGGTCAGGACTGCTCCCGCCATGATGATCAAAGCTGTTCTCATGATCATGACCATGGAGATACACCGTTTACTTGTAAAAAGCTGCTGTCATATTCCATTATATTAATTCCGTTATTAACAGGATTCTTCTTGCCTGCAAAGACGCTTGATGCTTCCATTGCTGAAAAGAAAGGCGGGCTGGCCATACTTGGCAATCAAAAACAAGAGGTGAATACATCGGCTGGCTCTGATGAAAAGGCAGATGTATCAGACTTTGAACTTGAAGACTTTTCATTTGAAGAAGAGCTGGAAGAAGGAGAGGAGCTGGAGCATGACCTTTCTGTAAATGAAGAAGTAGAGGAAATATCCAATGAAGAGTTTGAGCAATTAAAAAAGGACCTTTATTCGGCTCCTGCTATTAAGATGGATGATAAAGTTTTTAGTTTGTATTATGAGGAAATCAGTAAAGATATTGATAAATTCATTGGCAGGGAAATTGAATTTCAGGGATTTATATATAAAGAAGAAGGACTTGGTTCCAATCAGCTTGTCATTTCGAGGTTTTTGATTACACATTGTGTGGCAGATGCAAGTATGATTGGCTTTCTATCAGAAATGGAGGAAGCTCCGGAACTCTATGATAATATGTGGGTCAAAGTTAGCGGAGTCATAGACAAGGCAGCCTATAATGGGACAGAGCTGCCTCTGATTAAAATTAAGGAATGGAAAGAAATTGAGGAGCCGTTTATTCCATATCTGTATCCATTAACCATCAAAATCTTATAGTACAAAAGGGACTCAGCTGAGTCCCTTTTATAATTTAAATCTCGACACAACTTCCTGCAATTCTTCAGCTAGTTTTGCAAGTGACCCGGATGATGATGATACTTCTTCCATTGTAGCAAGCTGTTCTTCTGTTGCGGCAGACGTTTCCTGTGAAGCTGCTGCATTTTTTTCTGAAATGTCCTGCACATTTGTCATGACTTCAATGATCTGGCTGGTTAAGGCCGTCAGTTCCTCCACTGAGGATGAAACTTCCTCGACTTTATGTGTTACATCGCCCATTGAATGGCTGATTTCGGCAAAAGCAGCACTTGCTTCCATCTTATCTTCAAGGCCATCTTTTACCTGTTCATTCCCTTTCTCCATTGCCTGAACAGCCTGCTTTGTTTCTTCCTGAACAATTCCAATCATTTGCTGAATCTGAACAGCAGATTGTTTGGAACCCTCTGCGAGTTTGCGGACTTCATCAGCTACAACCGAAAAGCCCCTGCCATGTTCACCAGCCCTTGCAGCTTCAATGGCTGCATTGAGTGCAAGCAAATTGGTCTGCTCCGCGATAGCGGTGATCAGTTCCACGATATTGCTGATTTCTTTTGATCGTGATTCGAGCGTATAAATATACTGTGTGGCTTCTCCTACAGAAGTATTTATTTCATTCATCTGCCTTACAACATTTTCGACTGATTTAGTGCCTTTTTTAGTCAAGTAATCAGTTTTTTCTGCTGCTTCAAGCATTAGCACGCTGCTAGAAGAAATCTGCTGCATTCCGTAAGCAATCTCCTCCATTGAAGAAGATACCTCTCTAAAACGGTAAAGCTGCTGTTCAGTGCCAAGGGCATTTTTTTGTGAAATAGCTGCAACCTGTTCAGAAGCCAATGAACTTTCCTCTGCACTCGCAGCCAGTTCCTCACTGCTTGATGCAACTTGTTCTGAAGTGCTTCTTACCTGGCTGACCACAGATCTCAAATCTTTTACCATCTTATTTAAAGATAAAATAAACGCTCCTATTTCATCCCTGTTTTTCACTTTAATGGAGCCCTGGCTTAAATCTCCTCCAGCTACCTTGTCTATCATAGCTGCAGCCAGATTTATCGGCCTTGAAATCTTTCTGCTTATAAAATAAGCGATCGTCATCGCAGACAGGATGGCAGCAATTGTAATGATTAAAGTAATGACCTTAGCTGATTTTACGCTGGAAACTGTTTCATTTATCCCAGCATCCAATTGGGCTTCATAAAATTTTACAAGTTCATCCGCTTTTTTGTTGAATTCCTGGCTGACCTGTTTATCAGAGGATTCAACTAATGACATGTATGCATTATTATCTTCCAGCTTAAAATTTAATTTCTTTATCAATAATGCTCTGGTAGCGATCATGGAGCACTTTCAGCTCCTTCGCCAATTCCTTTTCTTCTTTATTGCTGGTTAATTTATTCAGTTCATTGATATGATGTTCCATTCTCTTGCGGGAACTTTCATAGTCACTAAGATATGTAGAGTCACCTGTCAGGAGATAGCCGCGGATTCCCCCTGCTTCATTCATAAGCTCTGCCTTCAGGGTACAAGCATCACTTCAGAGACATTTTCATCTAGTAAGCTCTGATAATTTCGGTTAACGTTACTGAGTTCAAAATTCGATAAACCGGAGACAAGACCAAATAATAAAAGGACAGATAAAAACCCGAGGAACAGTTTTTTTGCCACAGATAATTTCATGACTTTTCCTCATTTCCAGATAAAATAGGATATTCTACTTATAATTTAACATGAACGCACCCGGTAAGTCAGGTTCTTTTTACCTATTAACTCATATATTTACAGAAAATTCTCTTCCTTTCACGATTATTTGCATCAAAAATAAAAAAATGCCGCTAATCCGGCTGGCAGATTAGCGGCGACTATGCAGACCAAAGATCCTTAGGGAGGAGATCTTCTATATTATTGTATTAAAAGGGACTGAAAAGGTGTGGACAAACCCCTCCGCTTTTTGCTTATTTATTCATCGAACAGAGTCCAAACACTTCTACAGCCTTTACCTGGCTAGGTTCTCCTGATAATTTATTTAGACAAAACAAGCTCATACTGGAGATAGACATCCTTAAGTGCTGCCTGAATCGCCTGTCCGGCTTTCCCCCGATAATGGTGCTGAACCTTTTCTATGAGTTCTTCAACCCCTTCCCCCAAGCAATAGCCTCTAAGAAGCTGGCGGATATATTCACGACCATGCTGAGTGGCGAGTGTACATGATGAATCTACTATCACGCCATATTTAAAGTCAAGTTCCAATGTAATTGTAATAGAATCATATAGGTTTCTCGCAGCCATACCCTGCGGAAGTTTGGCATGGCCGGCAATAAAATAAGTGTTCATACTATTGTTCTCCCTTTTGTCACTCTCAGGAAAATGGGTGTTTGCCAATTAAACAGAATGCTATCTGTCATGTTTCCCTTACTTAATGGACTGATACTTCTTCAAATGGCCACGCTGGCAGCTGCTTTCGAAGCGGCTTATCCTCCCTGTATCCCAGAGCATATTCTCCTTGCATAATAGTGTGAATTTCTCTTGTTCCCTCGTAAATCACCGGAGCTTTTGAGTTTCTTAAAAAGCGCTCAACCGGATATTCATCTGAATAGCCATATGCACCGTGGATTTGAACGGCATCATTGGCAGCTTCGAAAGCTGCATTGCATGCTATCCATTTCGCAAGGGACGTTTCTTTTGTATTCCTTTTCCCTTGATTTTTTAGCCAGCCTGCTTTAAACACAAGCAATCTGGAAATCTCCAAATTGGCACTCATTTTTGCAATCATCTGCTGAACGAGCTGATGCCTTCCTATTTCCTTGCCAAAAGTTTTGCGTTCATGGCAATATTTTAGACTGGATTCCAGACTGGCTTCAATTAAGCCAACCGCCCCTGCTGCTACAGTAAATCGGCCATTATCTAATGCTGACATGGCAATTTTAAAACCTTCTCCTTCTTCACCAAGCCTATTTGATACAGGCACTCTTACATCAGACAAAAATACCTCTCCCGTGTTGCCTGCCCTTATTCCCAGCTTTCCTTTAATGGCCTTGGTTTCTACACCCGGGAAGTTTCGTTCAACTATAAATCCAGTAATACCCTTGTGCCCAATATCATGTTCTGTTTTAGCAAAAATGAGGAAATTATCCGCTGCATCACAAAGTGAAATCCACGTCTTTGATCCATTTAGAATATAAGAGTCTCCATCCCGCATGGCAGTTGAATTCATTGCAGCTACATCCGACCCTGCATTGGGCTCGGTTAAGCCAAATGCTCCTACCTGTTTGCCTTGTGCTTGCGGCACTAAATACTTCTGTTTTTGCTCTTCGGTTCCCCATTGAAGCAATGTCATACTATTTAATCCTGTATGGACAGATACCGCAGTACGGTAGGCAGTATCTCCACGCTCCAGCTCTTCACAGACAATTGCCAAAGTGTTGTAATCCATCCCTGCACCGCCATATTCCTCAGGGATACAAACACCCATTAAATGCAATTCAGCTAATTTTTTTAGTATTGAAGGTTCAAAATGACCTTGTCGGTCCCACTCCTGAATATTTGGAATAATTTCCTTGTCTACAAACCTTTTCACTAATTTTTTCACACTTTGCTGTTCATCAGATAATTCGAAGTTCATCATTTCAATTCCTCCTATATAATTTGATTTTTTCTAAACCTGTCAATTTGGTCGGGATGGTAACCGAGTTGCTCCAAAATGCTTTCTGTGTGCTCACCAAACATGGGAGGATGATGCCTCATTTTTACAGGTGATTTAGAGAGCTTAATCGGTGAACCGGTAAGTCTAAGAGTTTCAATATAAGGATGATCCATATCGACTACCATTTCTCTGGATCTTATTTGCGGGTCATCAAAAATTTCTTGAACAGTATTGATAGGGCCGTTGGGAATTGCCGCTTTATCCAAAATGTCTTTCCACTCCTTTTTTGTTTTTTTTGAGAGCAGTTCTTCAAGTATTGGAATAAGCTTCGATTTATTCTCCAAACGGTTCTCATTATGAATAAACTCATTCATTTCAGATAAGTCCTGCCTGCCCAAAGCAGCTGAAAATCGCTTAAATTGCTCATCATTCCCTACTGCTATAACAAGTTCACCATCTTTTGCAGAAAACACCTGGTATGGAACTATATTTGGGTGATGGTTTCCTAAACGTTTTGGAGTTACTCCGCTGCATAAATAATTGCTGGCAACATTAATTAGTGAAGAAACCTGGCAATCCATTAAGGAAATATCAATTTCCTGCCCCTCCCCTGTTTTGTTCCGATGCTGGAGAGCAGATAAGATGCCAATACATGTATAAAGGCCGGTTAGTACATCCGCAATTGCAACACCTACCTTCAATGGGCTCCCATCCGGCTCTCCAGTTATGCTCATTAGTCCGCTCATCGCCTGAATAATGTAGTCATATCCCGGCAAGTCCTTATATGGTCCGGTTAAACCAAATCCAGTAATGGAAGCCATAATTAAAGAAGGGTTCATTTCTTTCAAACTTTCGTAGCCCAAGTTCATTTTTTCCAGCGTCCCTGATTTGAAGTTTTGCACAACTACGTCTCCTGTTGAGACAAGTTTCCTGAAAATTTCTTTCCCCTCTTCAGCTTTTAGGTTTAGTGAAATGCTCTGCTTATTCCTATTCGCACATAAATAATAGGCACTTTCTCCATTTAAAAAAGGCGGACCCCAGCCCCGTGTTTCATCACCGGTTTTATAATGCTCTATCTTAATCACCTCGGCTCCTAAATCACCAAGAATCATGGAGCAAAAAGGACCGGCCAGCACCCTTGATACATCGATTATTCGGATTCCCTCTAAAGCACCCTTCACTTTTTCACCTCTTTCATAAATTTAAAAAAACAAAAAGAGTCAGCAAAACAGACAATGTCAATTAAGACATTGAAAGCCTTACTGACTCTTATTCAAGGCTCGTCTTCCGGAAAGGAAGTTCAAGTGAACAAAGTCAATCCTTGGGGCATTAATTTGAATTAAAACTTCAAGCCGTGCATGCAGCAAGGAAATTGCTGTCATCGGTTTGTTAAGCTCATTATATAATAATTAACTGAATATTTCAACATTAATTCACCAGGTACCTATACCAGTTTGCTAAAGGGTCCAGGTACCCGGCACTTATTAAACAGCTTTTTTCAAAATTCCTGAATATTCCTTGGAGGTTCTTAGCTCGATAGTCAGTACGCCATTACCGAAATGTGCTTTTACAAGGAGGGGTATGCCAGTTGTGTTTTCAAATCTAAAATCTTTGCCTCCATAAGATACCGTTGCATCTCTTCCTTTTGGAACATAACCTACTGTTACGGAATGGTGATGCTTTTCTACATAGCTTACCCCGACCTTGTCAACTGCGTTAAATAAAGTGGAGGAAGTCTGGCAGATCCCGCCTCCAATTCCCATAACAAGCTTACCATTGATAGCTTCTTCTGCCGGCTGATAACCATGGGCTGCGTCACTTGGACCCACTGTTGTATTAAAGGAAAAATGGTCGCCCTCACCAAGGATAATATTATTAATGGCCTCGGCGGAAAGCTCTATATTTTTCGTTCTGCCGGCTACTCCGCTATTGAAGTAGGTCGTATAAGAGGCGACTACCACTTCATCCAAGCTCGGAACATCTTCAGGGCTATATCCGCTTTCAGTAACATAGAGAGGCAATTCAACATCCCCTCCGCTTACAGACGCAGCAATAATCTTATCCACTAGTTCATTTTCTTCAAGAATGATTTCGGGCTGCCCTTTAATTACCTTCCCATCCGGTCCTATTTTATCAAGGGTCATCCTTTGGTCATAGCCTTGCGTTGTATCCGTACCACGCGCCAGTTCTTTGGCCCATTGGGCCAGATTTGCTTTATATTTTTCATCGTCATTTCCAAACCCCATCTCAGCAGGGCTAAAGGTCTTAAGCACAGCCTTTGTATTAGGATCGGTAACATTAACCACAATCGGTTTTACTTCTTCCTTCTTCTCCTCCTCTTTTGCCTGCTCTTCTTCCCTTGCCTCCTCTTTGGCCAGTTCTTCCTCCTTTACCTTCTCTTCTGCCGGCTTTTTCTCCGGCTCATTATCTCCTGCTGCTTTCCCTGAACACCCGGCTAATCCTATTAAACTTCCAATCAACATTAATAAAATTCCCCATTTTAGCTTCCTCATTTTTCCCCCAGCTTTTTCTTGTATTCTTCCTTTCTCTTTTTAGGAAGTCGTTTCCATTTTCATATTGTATTCAATTCGGGAAAGAGGTATTCCTGCATAACAGCAGCTCAGTTTGTACCTTTTTTCCTGAATTAAAAAAACGCCTGCAGCAGCAGACGCTTTCATTATAATCCCCCACAGCCGGGTGAATTTTCCCGATGGCCGGCTTCTTCTTTCGGAACAGACTCTAGCCCATACCCTGTTGAACTAATTTCAAGTGTCCCTTTTGACGAAGACTCACTACTAAATCCCTCATTGCTGCTTTCAGGGCGGAACTGATTATTATCTTTTTTCATAATAGCCTCCCAATACTCTTTTCTATTCCTTAATCCCATGCAGCCATTCATGATAACAGCCTTTACATAAAACTTCTTCTCTCTCTTGATCGGCCACATCAAATGTAATCAGATGCAATTGATTTCCTTCAATCTCATCAGTGCAATAAAAACACTTTTCACCCATCATGGACCCTCCATAGTTGAAAGTGTTTTTATTTTGAAACAGCTGCACTTTTTTTATACTCAAAAAATGTACCAGGTACCTATACCAGTTTGCTTTAGTGCTATAGATACCTGACCCATTAGCTGCTTTTTTCCTTTATGTCGGTTTGGTTGTCGTATGTTATGACTCGGGCTATTTCGTCATTCATATGTTTATTAGAGTATTCTGTTCCGTATTTAGACATGGAGGTTTTATAAAAAACAAAGCCGAGGATAATCCAGGCAAATACGATGGCCCATTCGTAAGGCCAGATTAATGCTGAAGGCATTCCTGGCATATATAAAATACTAACGCCAAGAGACATAAAGACCGCAATCCAACCAATCGCGGTTCCTCCATGAAGACGGAATGGCCTGTACATATCTGGAGCCTTTTTACGCAAAATAACAAAAGAAAGTGCTACCATAAACCAAGCTACTACTAAACCCAAACCGCCTGCATCAACCAGCCAGACTAAGGCGGGCCTTCCTAACAATGGTGCAGCTGTAGATAAAACAGCAATCAATAAAATGGCTTTATGAGGGGTATTATATTTTGGGTGGAGTTCTCCTAAAGATTTTGGAAGCATCCCTGCCCTTGCAAGTGCATAGATTGCCCGGCTTCCCCCTACATAGAACCCAATCCAGCTTGTCAGAATTCCGCCTATTCCTCCGAGTACTAGAAGATTTCCCATCATTTGACTATCTCCAAAGGCTTTTGCCATTGCGTCAGCTGTAACAAGATTGGATTGAGCAATTTCAGAGGGACTTAGCACACGGGAAACGCCGATAATTACCGCAATATACCAAACAATTGCCATAATAACAGATACAATTAATAATTTACCAATTTGCTTCTGTGG
>NZ_CAXQGS010000133.1:0-83282 GCF_964223445.1 Cytobacillus sp. | reverse complement strand
TTTTTCGCATGCTTTCATAATTGCTTGCAACTTATTAGATGTTGCGAATATGCTTGTCTATTATTAGGGTTGTGGTTAGTGCATGTTACAATAGAATACGAAGAGGAAAGAATGTTTCCATTGAACTGATTTCTGCAGGCAAGAGCTGCTTCTGATGGCAAAAGCCTTCCCTCTTCATCTGATGATGAGAGAATTTCAAGGCAATAATGCTCAAGATCGGCAAAGTCAACCAGCCCTTTTTCAGTTTTAACCTGGTCAAAGCGAATTGAGAATTCTTTAACTAACGAAACAAGCGATTCTATATGGGGCTTCATTTCCGCCATATCACGCATGAAGCTTTCCTGTTTGCGGAAAAACAGTTCTTCCTGCAGGCCGGTTATGATTTTCTTGGCCTGGTCCCTAAGTTTCTTTGCCTTTTCAACCAGCCCTTCATCATAATCATTGCCCTTACAGGTTTTGGCTCTGCCAAAAGACCATGATTGCATCGCTTCATATAGCATCGGCCATGAATCATTTTTCGCTTCGATTAGAGTATTGACAACGTGCAGATCTGCGATAAAGTTTTCTGCTCTCGGAGCCGGTCCTCCAGGAAGTTTGGTCAGCTCCAGCCCATATTCCAGCAGCTGCTTGGCCCCTTTCAGCTGAAGATTTATATCCTCCAAAAGGGAACGGACAAATGGAAGCTTTTCAAGACTGTCAACACCCTCCACGTTATACATCTCAACAATTGAATCAAGATATTGATCAGGTGAAGGGTTGGAGCGGGCAAAATCGTATAAGTCCCTTATTATATCCTGAAGGGCAGTGTCACTTCTGTCATTTGTAAAAGTATCAACAAGTGCAAAGAATGCTTCGTTTCCCTCTTTACCGTATTCCTCTTCAAAAAGCTCCTCGAGTACTTCATCTCTTAAGAGCTGTGCTTCTGTTTCATCAGCGATTCGAAATCCGGGATCAATATCGGTCATGTAGTAATATTTACGAATCATCTCTAAGCAAAATGAATGCAAAGTCGAGATGGATGCCCTGTTTAATAAGCTTACCTGCTTTCTAATGTGAGCAGACTTCGGATCGGCATTAATAGCTTTTTCAAGCGCTTCGCCGATTCTGTGCCTCATTTCGGCTGCTGAGGCATTTGTGAAGGTCACAACAAGGAGTTCATCGACATTAATAGGATCTTCATCAGCGATAATCTTATTGATAATCCTTTCAACCAAAACAGCCGTTTTCCCTGAACCGGCTGCAGCAGCCACCAGGATATCCTGGCCCTTGGCCATAATTGCTTTCCACTGGTCATCAGTCCAGGTTGCATCCTCCGGCTTAGGCGGTATGGCCATTTTCATCGCCCTCCACCTCCTTCTTGATGATTTCAATCATGTCTTCCTTTGGCTTAGACACAAATAACCTGTAATCATTGGTTTCGAGCGATTCGTCAAATTGGCATACAGATTTATAGGCACAAAATGTACATGGTGTTTTTTCCTTCATTTTATATGGGGCAATTTTAACATCGCCCTCTGTAATCATATTGCCAGTATTCCTATACATCTTTCTTACGTAGCGCCGCAAATAATCAAACTCCTGCTTGCTAGCCACTTTAGATCGCTTTGAAAGTGTGCCGTCTTTTTTAAATCCGGCTGAGATAATGGATGAATCGCCTGTCTCAATTGTCTGGTCCATTAACCTGATGACATTTTCATCTCCCAGCAGCAGGCCATTCATTTTAAATTTCTTATAGAGTTCCTGCTCGATATCCTCTATGGTCAGCATTTTTGAAGTGCTGACGATTGGATTATGAACATGGAAATAAAGGACTCCTGCCGGATCGGCTTCAGTCCCGATCAAAGAATTGGAATGGGCAATAATGATGTCCAGATACGTGAGCATCTGCAGAGCAATCCCATAATATACCTCACTGACATTCAAATCCTTGGAGCTGGATTTATAGTCAATTACCCGTAAAAATGTCCCGTTTGTATCCTGAGCCTTGTCCACTCTGTCAATTCTTCCGACAAGCTCCATTTTAGTCCCATTTTTAAGAGGAAAAACAAGCGAAGGAAGTTCTCCTTTTGGACCAAACCCCAATTCCAGCCCCACGGGCGAGAATCCGCTTGATTTGGCATGCTCACTGATAACATAGGAAGCCCTGCTGATGATTTGCTCAAGCTTTCTCTTAATATAGTGATGCCTGTTCGAGCTTAAAAGAATTTCATTTTGCAGTTTAGGAGCAAGCATTTCAACTGCTTCTTTTGCAAGGATCTCACACTGTTCCCTTGTCATATCTGTCCATGAAAGTTTCTGGGACATAACTGTCTCTGCGATAAATTTTAAAGCGGCATGGAATAAATCCCCGATATCCGGCGCTTCCAAACGGTATACCTGTCTTTCCCGCAGCTTTAGTCCATGCTGTGCAAAATGGGAAAATGGACAGCTATGGAATAATTCCATCCTGGAAACACTCGCCTGAATATGATCGCCATACAATTCTTTACTGATGTCTTCGCCAAGCTGAATTGTCCGGTTTTCATAATTCAGGCTGGAAAGAACCTTTAATGCCGGCCTTCTCCACTGCTCATTGTTAAGATAGCAGTTATAAACATCCCACCACAGGTCATAGATTGGATAGCTGCGTTTTTTCAACTGAAGCTGAGAAGTCAAATACGAAAGTGCTGTATTAAGATTATCCGCATATTCCAGCTGTTCTGTTTCCGGCAGCTCTGCCGGATCCGACATGAAGGAAAGCTGCCTGCAATCAGGGAATAAATCTCCCAATCTCTTAATATATGGAGAAGGCATAAGTGCTTTACCTTCTTCATTCGCCAGCGGATAACTGATAAAAAGTTTTTCTGATGGAGTGACAAACGCTTTATAAGCAATAAATTCTTCATCAAGAAGTCGTGTTCGGCTTCCAGGCGCCAGTTTCATTCCGCTGGTGTTCAGAATTTCTCTGTCATCATCCGCCAGCACACCCTCCTCTGAGAACTTGGCAGGAATTACTCCTTCATTGAGACCAATGACAAAGGCAGCTTTAATATCAGTTAGCCTTGATCTTTCCAAATCGGCAGCCATGACCTGATCGATGGCAGGCGGAACAAGCGTGAAACGCAGCGACTCCAGACCGGCATCCAGAACGGAAGCAAAGCGCTTTAGAGTCACCTCTTCTTCACCAAGCATTTCTACATACTGATCGAGAAGCTCCATAATGGCATTCCATGCTTGTCCATGCTCCCTTGATTTAACAAGGTTCCCTTTTTCCTCTTCAGCCGATTTCCACTTTTCAATCTTCACAGGCACATCCAATTCTTCCAGATATAAAAATAAAGCTTCACAATATCCGCGGCCATCAGCAGCCTTTTTCAAGCGCCTGTGCAATCTTAATATTGGGCCTGTAATCATTTCGCGCAAATCACTTAACTCATCTTCTATTTTCTTCTCGGCATCTGTCTGGGCAACCGCTTCAAACTCCAGCCCCCTGATTCTCCTGTATATCCATCTTTTCTTCTTCGTCCATTTGTCCCCTTGGATGCCATAGGCAAGAACATAGTTCTCAAGTCTGTCCATTTGCTCACGAAGCTTGCCGGCGTTTAACTTGGACGGGAAAATAAGCTCCGTTTTTACTGCTCTGAAGATCGGTTCATAGCGCCAATTCCCATTGATGATTTCAAGAGTTGACCTAATTAACTCCACGAGTGGATGATTCATCATAGTTCTTTTTTGGTCAATAAAATATGGGATTTCGTAGTCATGGAACACTGTTTCAATCATGTCATGATAATCCTGTCCGTTTCTTGCAAGTATTGCAATATCACGATAGCGATAGCCATCTGTGCGAACAAGCTTATTTATTTTTCTGGCAACGCCCTCGATTTCAGCCCGCCTGTTGACAGCCTGTCCGATGTGGATGTCTGCTTCCCCTGGAAATGCCTCAGCAGGCCTGCTGTCAAAATATTCCTCAAGATGTCTAAGCGAAGGGCTGCTCCACCTTTTTTGCTCAGCAAGGACCATTTCTTCAATACCCAGACTGTTGCGGAAAGCCATTTCTTTGATTGTCTGATAGTTTTCTCCCGCCATTCTGAATAAATGAAGATCTTCAGGAGCACTATGCTTAAGCGGCTGGTCAAGTGTCAGTGTAATAGTGACGTTTTTACACTGCTTCATCAGCTGTTCAACAATCGAATATTCCTGTGGTGTAAAGCTGTAAAAGCCATCTATATAAACCTCGGCATTTTTTAGATACTCTGAATGGGATGCTTTTTCAGCAAGAAGGCGGAAGTAGTCTTCCGAATCGGTATATTTGCCGGCAAGGGATTCTTCAAAATTTTTATAGATTAACTCAAGATCATGAAGCTTGTCCTGAAGTGCCTTATTCGATTTCCCTGTTCCTGGGAGCTGCTGCTGCCTTTCAGCAAGTTCATCAGGGGCTACACAATACCGTTTGAATTCAGTCATCATTTGTTCAATTTGCTGAATAAAACCATTTTTATCTGCAGCCCTCTGAAAAAGCTTAAGCTCATCCTTTTTATCTTCGATGATCTTGCGGATAAGCATGCTGATGCCAACACTGTTAAGATGATATCTGCTCAAGCCTCCTGTTTCCTGAAGAATTCTCCACGCAAGTCGCGTGAAAGAATATACCTGGCTGCGAATCATTCCTCCAAGGCCGGGCGTTGTAATTAATTTATATTCTGAGAGGAACGTCATTTGTTCCGGAACTAAGTAAATGATGGGATCTCCATCCGGATTAAGCCGCAGTTCATCGCGGATTTCATTAAGGCAGTATTCCGTTTTGCCGCTTCCGGACCGGCCTATCAATAAACGTACGGTCATTTTTTTCCTCCTTAAAAAAGCTCTCTCTCTATCATTATTTTATCATATAAGCTGTTCAATTTTTTGTATGGGGTTCTTCAAAATTGTGGAAATGACAACTTTCCTATACGGGGTTTCGTGCATAAAGTATATCGGCAGGTGATAAGGATGATTTCAAAACAGATCCTGATTGCAACTTCAGTCATTTTGACAGTTACAGGAATTTTCGTGGCCAGCAACATTTATACACTAATCCCTATTTACGGGGATATTGCTGACTCATTTAAAGTAAATGAAAATTATATTGTTGGCGGGGGAAGCCTGTTTGCATTTTTTTATGCAGCCGGCCTGCTGTTCTTTGGCCCTGCTTCAGATACATTTGGCAGGCGCAAAATTATTATTACGGGTTTGTTTGCTTCTGCTTTGTCCACTTGTGCCGTCGGGATCTCTCCTAATGTAGAGACTCTCTATATAACCAGGTCGATTCAGGGGTTGACCCTTGGCAGCTTTGCTCCTGTTGCCTTCGCCTATTCCTTTGATCTTTTTCAGCCAAGGAGTCGCACCCTGCTGCTTGTTTTTATCAATACAGGATTCCTTGTCGCCGGCATCCTTGGACAGCTGATCAGTTCGACAATTACTTTTTATTTTAAATGGAACTATGCTTTTTATTTCTTTGCGTTTTGCTATTTAATTCTTTTCCTTGTATCGTATAAAATACTTCCAGGCACTTCTCCTCCTTCCAAATCAGGGGTTTCCGTTATTTCTATTATGAAAAAACTATTAATGAACGGAAGCCTGCTCCAAAGCTATGCTATTACCTTTACTTTGCTGTTTACCTTTGTAGCTTTTTACGATGCAATAGGAAGGAATTTCGAGGGAACCATGGAGGAGCTGTTCACATTAAGAGCTGTAGGACTAATTGGGGCGCTGCTGTCTCTCTTTACGGGAAAATTAATTGAGCGGATTGGTGCCCATTTGACATTAAAGCTTGGTTTACTTTTAGGAATCTTCAGCATCATTAATATGTTTTTCTTCAGCAGCACTATTGCCTTAATGGCAATTTCCATTATGTTTGTGGCTTCCATATCCCTTCTTGTTCCCACTGTTATCACACTGATTGGCATGATTGCAGGAGCTGACCGTGCAAAAGCGCTTTCTCTCTATTCTTTTTTTCTATTAACCGGAGCAAGCCTTGCTCCCCCAGCGGTTATGATTCTGGAATATCATTATGTACTGTTTCTGCTTCTTGCCTTTTTCCTTACGAATATCGTTCTTAGCTATTACTTGTCAAAAGAAGTTATTTTTGTCAGTCAGCCAGAATAAATCTTGTAAAGCGCGGAATTATTCCGCGCTCTTTCACTCTTTCCACTCCTTTCTCAGGAGCCCGTATAGATACATATCATGCCGTTTTCCATCTCTCTCAAGAAATTCTCTATAGCAGCCTTCTCTCTGGAATCCAAGATTTTCATAAAGAGTTTTTGCTCTCGTATTATAGGAAAATACAGAAAGCTGAATCCTATACAGATTAAGCTCCATAAAAGCATAGCGAATCAGGCATTGCATGGCTTCCTTTCCGTACCCTTTACCCCATTCGACTTCATCTGCAATGGCAATGGTGATCCAGCCTGTTCTGTGTGGCCATAAAATGCCGTTTAGCTCCGCATAGCCTAACAGTTCATTTACTTCTTTTAACCTAAGCGAAAATCTGAAGGTGTCTTGCGGACACTCATCAAGCCATTTCTTAATTTCCATTTCCTGTTTGGGTTTTACCGGCAGAGCATCCATGTTTCGCATGATTTTTTCGTATGCATGCCACTGGATTATCTTTTTAATATCTTCCTCAATAAACGATCCCAGAATGATCCTTTTTCCAGACAATATCGTACAGCTTATCACTTTTCTCCCCCCTGAAAAATTAATTCTGCAGAAGATGGGATTCGCTAATTGGATAAATAAAGAGCTCCCGAAGGAACTCTTTATTCGTACGTTTCGACAAATACTGTGGCTCCCATCCCGCCTCCGACACATAGAGAAGCTATTCCTTTATGGCCGCCTCTTCTCTTTAATTCATGAACAAGACTCACAACAAGGCGTGCACCAGTACATCCAATAGGGTGTCCCAGGCTGATTCCGCTTCCATTTACATTTACTTTGTCCCGGTTTAAGCCTAACTCTTTCTCCACCGCCAAATATTGGGCTGCAAAAGCCTCATTGATCTCAATCAAGTCTGCATCCTCAAGTGACCAGCTGACATTAGCAAGACCTTTTTTGACTGCCGGCACTGGCCCTATTCCCATTACTTTTGGGTCTACTCCTGCCACGGAGAAGCCAGCAATCCTTGCCAGAGGCTTTAGTCCCTTTTCCAGAGCCAGTTCTTCCGGCATCAGGACAAGGGCTGCTCCGCCGTCATTCAGGCTTGATGCATTTCCTGCTGTAACGGAGCCGCCCTTTCTAAAGACAGGCTTCAAGTTTCGCAGCTTTTCGGCTGTTAAATCTGCACGCGGGTTCTCATCTTTTCTAACGGTTACTTCCCCTTTCCTGCTTTTCACAGTAATTGGAACGATCTGCGAATCAAAGTAACCGCTTTCAATCGCGTGCAAGGCTCTCTTGTGGCTAAGCAAGGCCGCTTCATCTTGCTCTTCTCTTGTAATGGCATGAATTTCTGCCAGGTTTTCTGCCGTTTCCCCCATCATAATATTATGGATTGGATCTTCGAGAATTTCCCACACGGTGTCGGTTACCTGCCCATGCTGCATGCGGGCGCCCCAGCGATGCTGTTTTAATAGATAAGGGCTGGAGCTCATGGCTTCCACTCCTCCAGCAATCACGATATCTGACATCCCTGACTGAATCTGCAGCGCTGCAGACATAATTGCCTGCATACCGGATGCACACTGCCTCTGGACTGTAAACCCTGTTGTTGTATCATCAAAGCCTGCAAGCAAAGCTGCTGTTCTTGCTGTATTCGGTTCATCTGTACGCTGAATGCAGTGTCCCAAAATTACTTCATCCACCTCATTGCTCTGCAGGCCGCTTCTCCCGGCAGCTTCTTTTAATACAGGCACAATCAAATCTGTCGGCAGAAGATCCTTAAACGCTCCGCCAAACGTTCCAACCGGTGTTCTGACTGCTGATGTTATTACAACATTTCTCATCTATTCCACCTCATTTTATCTTCTTATCGAGCAGGCGCTCGAAGTCAGGTCATTACATCATGATGCCGCCATCTACATGAAGAACTGTGCCATTCACATAATCCGATTCATCGGAAGCCAGAAACAGGTATGCATTCGCAATATCTTCCGGTTTTCCAAGTCTGCCCAGCGGAACCATCCCCTGCATTTGTCCTATTACCTTTTCCGGTACTTTTGCTGTCATACTGGTTGAAATAAATCCTGGGGCAACGGCATTTACGTTGATTCCTTTTCTTCCGAGTTCTTTTGCCCATGTTCTGGTCATTCCCACTACACCCGCTTTGGCTGCCGCATAGTTTGTCTGTCCGACATTCCCATAGACTCCCGAAACAGAGGACGTATTGATAATTCTTCCGCTTCCCTGTTCGAGCATGAATGGAAGCACTGCTTGTGTACAATGGAAGACACCTGCCAGATTCACGTCCATAACGGCCTGAAAATCGTCTGCAGATAGCTTTGCCAGCATCCCGTCCCTTGTTATTCCTGCATTATTGATCAGGATGTCAATTTTTCCAAATGCCCTTTTTACAGCTTCCGCCATATTGTCTATGCTTTGCCTGTCCGCGACATTCACCTGAAAAAACTCAACCTGAAGACCTTTTCCCTTGAGCTCCTGAGCCCTGGTAATTCCCGTGTCTGCATCATAATCAGCCATGGCTACCACCGCTCCTTCACCTGCCAACTTTTCGGCCGCAGCCAGACCAATTCCATTAGCCGCACCAGTAATAATGGCTACTTTATCCTTCAGCCTCATCAATTGCACCTCCTGATATATTTAAATATTCCGACATCGGATACTGAAACGGATCCTTTGACGTGTACACAAGCTATTATTCGACAAAGCCTGCAATATTTCCTGTGCCCAGCAATATATTCTCATTGTTTAAAAAACGATCCCAGTCTTCCAAGGGAACTGATGGTAATTTTTTGAATCGGTTTATGCGCTGCAAAAAGAGGCTAAGAAATATAAAACAAAAGACAGCAAGTTGAAAGGAGAATTTATCATGAAAGTTGTTTATGGCTTGATGGCTCAAAACGGAGACGCCCAGGAGCTGTTATGGGATTTGGGATTTTGGGAAGTTGAAGAATCCGCAAAGGAATATTTAAATGCCGAAATGGCCAATACACGCGGAATTACCGTAGAGCCCATTACTATTAATGACGCTATCCCAATTCCCCCAGAGGAAATAGAAGAAGAAACAATGGTTGCCTGCTCCCTTTGCGGAATTGAATACAATCGTGAAGATGTCAATATGACTGACTATGATGAAGACGTATGTGTAAACTGTGAACCTGAATATAGGAATAATCCTAATTTGCATGTAATCTGAGATGTCTTGCCTGCAATTAGAATAGCTCTTGTGCCAGACAGTAAAAGGGACTCGAATAATTGATATTATCGAGTCCCTTTTTCGCAATTTTAGAATGACGCATCCATTTCATCAAGCGGCCAATAGCGCAGGTTTACCTTCCCTACAACCTGGCCGGCTGAAATAAATCCAAAATGCCGGCTGTCCCAGCTTCCAAGGCGATTATCTCCCATAACAAATAGTTTTCCCTCCGGAACCGTTTCGGTGCCAGTCATTTCCAGCAGTGTAAAGTCACCTGTCAGTTTACCCCCTGCTGTTTCTTTCCGGTATTTCTCCAGGTAAGGTTCATTCACTTTTTTGCCATTTACAAATAATTCATCATCGCGGTATTCAATTTCATCCCCTGGCATCCCTATTATTCTTTTTACAAAATCCTCTTCATCATTATGATGAAAAACAATTACGTCAAAGCGCTCTAAATCACTGACCTGATAGCCGATTTTATTGACAATCAGCTTATTGCCATCCTGAAGGGTGGGCATCATGGATTCACCTTCCACAACATAATTGGAGAAGAAAAAAGTCCGTATAAAAGCAAAGATAATGATGCCAATTGCAAAAGCCTTCAGCCATTCCGCTCCTTCTTTTCTCAAGCCTTCTTTCACACTCCATCTCTCCCAGTACTGCATTCAATACTTTTTATTCCCGCGGTCTTTTTCTACGCTCATATTCATCTTTATTTCAATGATTTTGCCGACATACCAAAGAATGAAAATGACCAATGCCACAATGGCTGTCCGAATTGGCTGTGTTATTAATGATTTGATATCATATCCGACAAAGCTTATTGTAAAAATCATCACTATTTTGCCACTCAGGACTGCAAGCATATATTGAGCAATGCTGATATTCGAAAGCCCTGCGACAATATTTACGACTGCCGATGGAGTAAACGGAAAACAGAGCAGGATGAACAATGGCCCAAACCCATGCTTTTCCACCCATTTCATAAGCCTCTGTACCTGCTTATGCTTTTTCAAAAAACGGAGTATTCGTTTCTGGCCATATTTCCTGACCAGCAGGAAAACGAGCAGCGCTCCTGCGACCGCGCCGAGCCAGGAGTATAAAAAACCCAGCCAGAGACCAAATGCACTCGCATTTGCCATAACAAATAACACCAGGGGCAGAAAAGGCAAAAATGCTTCTAGCATTGGAAGCAGAATACCGGGAAGCGGCCCAAATGATCGATATTCCCGAATTAAATCCATTATATGATCTAATGTAAACCAATCTTTGAACAGTTCAAAATCCATTTAGTATCTCCTTGTCCAATATGCAGCAAAGTCCTATCGTTCGATTATCATTAAAGGGAAGCTTCTCCTAGTTTTACCACTTCCCCTTTTATTGTACACCTAATCCGCCAAAAACTGTGTTTCTAACTTTTTATTTCGAGAGAAACTCATGGATTGCCGCTTTGTTCGCCTCTTTATCTATGCCTAAAACAGCAGCACCATTATTTCTCTGATTTTCAAATGTTCCATCAACAGGAACACGAAGAGTCTCTACATCCCTGTTATCCTTAGATAAGAAATCTTTCCCAATATACAGAATATCGCCGGTATTCATATTGGTATTAACAAAAGGAGTTACCACCCCGATGAGTTTTGGAAGCTTTGTAATGGTCTGAAGGCTTGTAAACTGGCTTGCTACTTCTTTCATTACTTTCTGCTGGCGCTCAACCCTTCCAAAATCACCTACCGCATCCTGCCTGAACCTGACATACCCGAGGAGATGCTCACCATCAAGCCGCTGCAGACCCGGTTCCAGAGTAACACCGATATTGGCAGACATTCTTTTTTCCACATCAATTTCTACCCCTCTTGGAAAAGCTTCATCTATTAAATGAACAAAGCCTTCAAAGTCAACAATAGAGTAATATTTTATATCAATATCAAAGTTTTCCTTAAGCGTCTGCCTTAATAACTCAGGACCACCATAAGCAAGTGCTGAATTTATTCTGTTTTGTCCATGGCCCGGTATATCCACGTACATATCTCTCATAAAAGAAATAAGCTTATATGTTCCCTTTTCAGGATGGTATTGGGCAACCATGATGGTATCTGCCCGTGATTTCTCTTTTCCCCTTGCGTCACTTCCAAGAATCAGGATATTCGTTCCTCCATATTTATCTTTTTCACCGTTAAATTCAAACTCTTCTGTCTGTATATTTGCCTCTCCCTCCGTCTGGGAAACACCTTGCTTGAACTGAAAATACGAATAGCCAAGGGTTCCTGCAATCATAAGAAACAAAACCAGGAGAACGGACTTCCATTTTTTTTTCTTTTTCTTCTTTTCATATCTATCTGATCTCATTAGAATAAGTCATTTCTTTGCAGTTAAATTATATTTCGGCCGAGGGTATTGAAATACCTTCACCTATATTCGACTGCAGTTTCCATAAAAAAGTTTCGATATCACTGCTGGTATATCCTGTATACCCTTATATTCTGCAGATGAATTGGATTCTTTGCAATTTATTTTAAACAGTTTCTTTACGCTATATGAAAACTGATTTCATTGATATATCGGGTTATTTTGATGTTACTTTACAGCTTTAATCAAAAAACCGCAAACCCGGAGGCCTGCGGCAACTTTTTTATAGATATTCATCAAACCAGCCGGCAATGTAATTCAGGCGGCTGATTCTTAAATTCGGTTTTCCGCTTCTGGAAAGCTCATGGTTGGCTTCAGGGAACCGCACAAATTTTGCTGTTTTCTTCCGATGCTTTAAGGCTATGAATAATTGCTCTGCCTGCTCAATTGGACAGCGATAATCTTTTTCGCTGTGCAGAATCAGCAGCGGTGTATTCATATCATTCACATTAGCAAGCGGCGAATGTTTCCAAAGCTTTTCTATATCATTCAAATCACTCTTGATCTGCCAATCAGTAAAATAGTAGCCGATATCACTTACTCCATAGAAACTGATCCAGTTGGAGATGGATCGCTGTGTGACTGCAGCCTTGAAGCGGCTGGTGTGTCCAATAATCCAGTTGGTCATAAACCCGCCATAGCTTCCACCCGTTACGCCAAGCCGGTCTTTATCGATAAAATCGAAGTTTTCCAGAGCATAATCGACTGCATCCATAATATCCTCATAATCCTTGCCCCCATAATCTCCTCTTACAGCGTCTACAAAATGCTGTCCATATCCATGGCTTCCCCGTGGATTGATAAATAAGACCGCATAGCCTTTTGCTGCAAGACATTGGAATTCGTGGAAATATGAATTGGCATACATGGCATGAGGGCCGCCATGGATTTCGAGCACAAGCGGTGCTTTTTCTCCTTCTTTCAGATAGGCTGGTTTCATGATCCAGCCATGCAGGTCCCAATTATCCGAAGATTTAAACTGAATTGGCTCCGCATCTGCCAGCTCAACTTCGTTCAGGAACTCTTCATTCACTTTTGTCAGCTGCTTTAATTCCCCTGATGGGACATCAAGCAAAAATAAATCTCCTGGATATGAAGGCTTGCTAATGGCCACAACAGCTTTATTGATGCTTCCTCCTGTTGTCAATCCATATACATGCTGCTGATCCAGCAGCGCAGGATATAATTCCCCATCTAAAGTGCCATAATAAACAACTGTATTGCCATGATCAGTTGCCAGGAAATAAAAGCTGCTGCTGTCCTTTGCCCAAAGAATTCCCGGTGTAACTGCACCCTGCTGGAAATCTCCGATGGCATAATCACCAGCCAATATATCTGATTCTGCAGTCAGGCACTGCAGATTGCCCAATTCGAGATTATACACCCAGACCTTAGTATGCGTAGCATTTTCGTATTCCCTTTCATGCCCGAACATTCCTATGTATTTTCCATCCGGCGACCATGTGGCGCTTCCAAAATAACCTTTTCCATTTGTAATCCTTTTCATGTCTTTTGTTTCAAGATGGATAATATAGACATCGCTTAGAAAAGAGAAATCTTTGTCTTCACTTAAATCTGCTGTAACAGCAATCCATTTTCCATCAGGTGACCAGTTCTGCAGCTGGTAGTCATGTTCCCCGGATGTCAGCTGCTCCATCCCCCCAGTTTCAATATCTATTAATGCAACCTGGCTGTACCTTCCGCTCCAAAAACCCTGGGCGTCTGATTTGTGCTTCATTTTTTCAATTTCAAGCGGAACGGGCTTGTCTGCCTTTTTTTCCTGATTTTCCTTTGTTTCTGCATCTTCACCAGGTTTTATTGAAAGATTGAAACCAATTTTCTTCCCATCCGGTGACCAAACAGGATTTGAAACGCCATTTGCACAGTGTGTCAGCTGCCTGGCTTCTCCGCCTGCTTTGCTCATCACATAAATTTGTGATTTTCCGTCCCTGTCGGATACAAATGCGATTGACTCCCCGTCTGGAGACCAGCGGGGTGAATGATTACGGTGCTTGCCGTAAGTCCACTGAACCGGGATATTACTTTCAATGGTATTTAAGTAAAAAATATTTGAACTATATGTATTTTCCGCATCAAGCATTCCGGTCTCAACAAAAGCTAAGTCATTTCCATTCAAGGATAGCTGCGGATCAGCTACAGATTTTAACCGATAAAGATCTTCCGGTTTAATTGTTCTTTTTTGCGTCATTTACTCCATCCTTCCTAACTGTGCTGTTCTATTTATTTCGACATCAGAAATAAAATCCCTTCTCAATAAGCTGCTGGCTGAAATTTTTTTTAATTATTGGAAATGATGAAGAATAACAGCGTTTCGACAAATATAGGCTCTTGCAAGAAAAAACATTCCTTTGTAAAATTAAATAAGAACACTTGTTCTGTGTCACTAACAGGATACTATTGATTAAGGGAGCAGAAAAAATATGACCAGAATTCCTGAGGAAGACCGTAATATCATGGAGCAGGCTATATATTTGCCAATGGTGCTAACCATTCTAAATCGGGACTCCATCGTCATTAATAAAAGCCCATTTAAACTAAAACAGCCTTATATTGATTTGGTTGAAGAAACAATGAAGGTCATTCAAAGTGAACTCTCTGAGGTAAAACGCTATATGAATAAACACCAGCTAAAGGTACAGGAAATAAAGAGAGATGAGGCATTTACTATGTTCATGTTCCTTTACAAAGGATATGAGGAGCACCATAATTACTTTAACCCCCGCATCCGAAATAAAGTCCAGGAGCTGATGACCTATTATCTTATTAAAAAACCTAGGCATGGTCCAGGAAAAAATCTGAAGGCAAATTAATATTTGTAATAAGAAAAGCCTGCAGCTAATAATGTAATACACACACGGAAAACAGAAGCATGAAATTCCGCATGCTTCTTAGTTATCCTTTCCCTTCTCTATTGGTAGGCTCCAGTTCTCTCCGAAGCATTCATTATTTTGGAACCATTCACAAAGTACAGTGCTTTTCTCTCTGAATCTTCTATCCTTCTTATCAATGTTGTTTTTAGTAAAGCTGTTCTGAGCACCTGATTATTAAGAGTAGTATAAGATACTGGAATGATGAAGCTTTGCTTATTCTTAAAAACCACTTGAGTATGTGCGTTTTCCGCTCGCTTGAAATAATTGATGTGATCCAATGCAATCCAGATGCATTCAAGATTGTTAGGAGAGGCCGTCGGGAAAAAATAAATGAAATTTGTGGGGTCGATCGTTATCGGAGCTTTATGGGTAATGCCGGTTAATTGGCGTGTACCCTCTTTTCTGCCTTCATAGCTTGATCCAAAATATCTGCAGCTGCTTTTTATTATATCGACCGGCTTAAAAGGGGAAGTTACCTCATCATCAAGCTCCCAGATTTGCGAATAAACTTTCAGCCCATAAGAGAGGGGTTTGATAATCATTGTATTTGGATTGACTTCATACTCTTCGATCATTTGGGTATTATGGTTCATTATGTTTTCATCTCCTTTTTTATTTCGCTCTCACTTTTCCATATTAACACCAATTTATCTAAAAATTACTAATTTATTCAATAGTTTCTAAATTGTTCACAATTTAGACATTCCGAAAATATTTTCTAAAAATTTAAAAAACTTAGTTGAATATTCAGCGGCAATTCCATATAATATTAAAAAGCTCAGGG
Source organism: Cytobacillus sp. (assembly GCF_964223445.1). NCBI lineage: Bacteria > Bacillati > Bacillota > Bacilli > Caryophanales > Bacillaceae > Cytobacillus > Cytobacillus sp. The sequence goes on along the minus strand of NZ_CAXQGS010000133.1, from coordinate 67,867 downwards.
GTGATTTCCATGAAGGAAAAATCATACACCGAATTAATGAAAACCAGTGCGATGAAGCGGAAAAACCATAAGGATTCTTTTGTTCTTGACCTTTATATTGATATGCTAATTTCCGAAATTCTGCTGAATACTGAGAAAGAAAAGCTGATGAATAAAATAAACGCAGCAATTGATGAAGGAAATAAACCGTCATTTATGAATTTATCAAAGCAGTACAAAGAACTTTCCAAACGTTTTGGCACTTAGAAAAACAGTTTGCCCCCGCCAATCAGCGGGGTATTTTATTTTAATAAGGCAGGAGAAAATTAATGGACAGCAGGCATTTATTTTTAATGGGCGGAAGCCCTCCATTCGGGCAAAGGCTTGGAAAAAAGTTTGCAGAACTGGCTTCCGGAGCGGCTGGCAAAATAGCTATACTCTTTTTGGAAAGGGAAGGCTGGGAAGGCTATATGAATAAGTATACTGCTGGCTTAATTCAAAATGGGGCCAGGAATTTCTGTTATCTGCCGCTTTCCCCTGCACCTTCAGAATCTTTTCTTCAAGAATTGGCGTCCTGTTCCGGCATCATCATTGGAGGCGGTGAAACGGAAAAATACAGAAGTTTTATTGTGGATACTGAAGTGGGAGAACACATTGGCAAAATGTACATGAACGGTATTCCTGTAGCAGGTTTTTCTGCAGGTGCCCTAATCATCCCGGAGCATTGCATAATTCCCCCTATTGATACGCCTAGAGAACAGCATCTCTTTCTGAAGGGAATCGGGTTAATCAGGGATTGTGTCATAAGTGTCCATTTCACTAAATGGAATGAAGGGGAAAATTTAAAGAGGGCAGTTTGGAAAGCCAATGTCACGACTGGTTATGGAATTGATGATGATGCAGGCATTTATTTTTATAATGAAATTCAGACTGATATTGAAGGCAGCATACATATTTATAAGAATGAAACGTAAAAAAGCAAGCCACATGGCCTGCTTTTTCTCATGTTATTGTCAAATCAGTCTGCCGCCTGCTCCCGTTCTTTTTGCCTCTGTTCCATTTCATATTCTTCAAGCATGGAAATACGCTCAAGCATGGTTGGATGTCCATACCGGAATATTTTTACGAGAAGCGGCGGATTAACCTGGCTTAGACCCGCACGTGTCAGTTCCTGAAATGTTCCTATTGCTGCTTTTGAATCCTTCGTCATTTCGATGGCATAATGGTCTGCCCTTGTTTCCTGATACCGTGAAACAAGATTGGATAGGGGGCTTGAAATAAAGAGCAGCATCGAAAGAATCATCAAAAACAGCGGCAGGGACCGAATATCATTTACCGCAGGAATTTTTAGCGCCCTTCCCCATTTATCGACTGCTTTCTCCATTAATTTGGCTGTCATATAAAGCCCCAGCAGGGAAAGCAGCAAGTAACCGCCAATTCCGATGTATATATGCTTTTCCACGTAGTGGGCCATTTCATGTGCCATTATAAACAGGATCTGATCATCAGTTAATTTATTCAGTGTTGTATCCCATAGAACAATTCTTGAATTTGATCCGATGCCTGTCACATATGCATTCAGCGCATTTGTTTTCTCTGCCATATCGACTTCAAAGACATGTTCCGCCGGTATTTTAGCCTGGCTGGCCAAATCAAGAATTTTTGTTTCAAGTTCCTTGTTTTTCAAAGGATAGAAATCATTATAAAGAGGGTCAATGACAACCGGCTGCAGGAACATCATAAATAAGGTAAATGGAACAGACAAAAGCCAGGCATAAAGCCACCATCTTTTCCTGCTCTTATTAATCAGCCAGTACAGTACAGACACAATAAGAACCATCATTCCATAATTAACCCAAAAATCTATGAGCTCATCCTTCATCCACCCGCTAAAGCTCTGAGTTGAGATATTATACGTTTTTGAAAGTGAAAAGCTGATATAGCTTAATGGCATTGTGGCCATAAACGCGAAAAAAGAAAGCCAAATTAAATATATCGCCGTTTGCAGAAATTTATAAGGCGCAGTCTGCTCAGCCCACTTCTTAAAAGCCTTCGATAATCCAAATAAAAGAATGAATAAATAGAAAATCCATTCAAAAGGTGTAGAAATAAAAAACAGCAGGTTTCTTATTTTAGAATATTCCTCACTGAGCATCAGTTCCCTGCCGTTCAGGAAAGTTGCCGGATCTGCACGTGAGCCTTCATACTCAAACGGCAGACTGCTGTCAGCAAAATAGAATAAATACCAATAAAAAAATAAACCGTATACAAAAAAGGCGAGCGCCCCGTAAAAGCCTAATTTCCGCGCCATCTGATCCCCCCTTATGGTACAACCTTTCTATATTTAGTTTAGTATAAAAATCTGTAATTAGAACTATTTTGATGGGACAATCATTACTTAAAAGATAATAGCCTATTCCAGCAGTTCTATTGAAAAAGCCGGTTCTCGAAGGAACCGGCTAAAGAACATCAATAATAATCTTTTCTAAAATAAGAAAGAATATACAGATAACACAGCAATTGATCCTAATACGACAACAATCACATTTGCACCTAAAAAGGCAGCTAGAAAGGCAGCAGCTGCCCCGAGCAGCCCAAACCAAAGATCTTCATTTATAAACAGAATGCCTGGAAAAATGAGTGCCCCTAAAGTCGCATACGGCACATTCTTTAATATCCCCTGAACAAACCCGGGAAGCTCCTTCCCCTTAAAAAGCACAAAAGGCAGAAGCCTTGGGATATAAGTAACTGCTGCCATTCCAATAATCATCCACACGACTTGGCTACTCATGCCCCTGACCCCTTTGCCTGTTTTTTATACTTTCAATCCATTCTACTATTACAGCCGATAAAAGCGTGGCCAGTACAATTGCCCATCCTGTCGATAACATATTAGTCAAAGTAAAAATCATGTTAAAACATGCTGCCAGCGCCGCAAGAAATACAACTTTTGCACTCTTTTTCATAGACGGAACAAGAAGGCCGACAAACATGGCATAAAGTGCAACAGACATGCTTTCCTGCAAGGTTTGCGGAAGGCTCGCACCAATTAGGTGCCCAAGCCCAGAGCAAATGACCCAGCTTGCATAGGAAACCGAAATAAGCCCAAGCATATAACCGCTTGTTACCTTATCTTCACGTACTGCTGCAACTGAGAAAGTTTCGTCCGTAATCCCAAAAGACAAAATTACCTTGTTAGCATCCTGTTCATCATCCCACTTTTCGTTAAGAGAGGTTGACATTAAGAAGTGCCTGATATTCACAATAAATGTTGTCAAAACAATTTCAAATATACCCGTTCCCAATGAAAGAAGGCTCAGGGATATGTACTGTGCTGCCCCCGCAAATACGAGCAAACTCATTAAAGCTGTTTCACCAATTGAAAGACCAGTTGTTTTGGCGAGCAGCCCAAATGTTAAAGCGATTGGTGCATATCCTATCGCGATGCTGATTCCCGACTGCACCCCTTTCCTATACTCTCCGGAAGGCTTGCCGACTGCAAGTTCTGCCATAATGCTCACCGCCTTAAAAAATATAATACTAAACCTGAAAAATATACTATAATAGACTTAATATTAAAGAATGATGCATTGATATAGTATATTATACATTCGTGCGTTATATTACACAATAAGTTTGGAGGATATAATGGAGAATATTCAAAAAAGTATTGGGGAAAACCTGAGGAATATTCGAAAAACAAGAGGTTACAGCCTGGATGCAACGGCAGAAATAACCGGGGTCAGCAAGGCGATGCTGGGGCAGATTGAGCGGGGGGAATCCAACCCGACTGTCACCACCCTATGGAAAATCGCGAGCGGCCTTCAGGTTTCATTTTCCTCACTTATTCATGAGGAACCATCAGATATCCAACTCATAGAATTGAAAACTCTAACTCCAATAATGGAGAGCATGGGCAGATACAGGGTTTATCCCGTGTTCCCTTTTGATCCCCGCAAGAAATTCGAGATCTTCACAGTCGAAATTGAACCGGGCTGTCAGCATACATCTGATAAACATAATGAGGGTGTTGAAGAATATATCACTGTCATGTCCGGAACGCTTGAAATAGAGATCGGAGACCAGCGAATCACTGTCCGCCCCGGAAATTCAATAAAATTCTCAGCAAATAAAGTGCATACGTATAAAAATATCGGAGACGAACTGATTCGCTACCAGGCAGTCATGTATTATCCATGAAAAAGTAGGCATATCGCTGCGCTCGGTATGCTTTTTACTGGAATATCTCCAAGAACAAACAAGCCGGACAAAGCGAAAAGCCTTTTGTCCGGTCTCCTTTTAGATTAATACAGCCTTGTCGCTGCTCATTTTCTCTCCGCGGATTTTTTGGAATTCTTCAAGCAGTTTTTCGACAGTCAAATCTTTCTTTTGGTCTTCATTTGTTTCAAAAATGATCTGGCCTTTGTCCATCATGATCAGCCTATTTCCCAGGTCAAGTGCCTGCTGCATATTGTGAGTCACCATTAACGTGGTAAGTTTATATGTTTCCACAATCTCTTTCGTAAGGCTGGTAATCAATTCTGCACGAGCAGGGTCCAAGGCAGCGGTATGTTCGTCCAAAAGCAGTATTTTAGGCTCTGTGAAAGTCGCCATCAAAAGGGATAATGCCTGCCTTTCTCCCCCTGACAGCAGTCCGACTTTTGCTGAAAGCCTGTTTTCCAATCCAAGATGCAGCATTTCCAGCTTTTCCTGAAAAAAGTCGCGGCGTTTCTTGGAAACACCTTTGCGAAGGCCTCGCACCATAGTTCTCGAATAAGCAATGGCCAGATTTTCCTCTATCGTCATGGAGGGTGCTGTTCCTGCCATCGGATCCTGGAAAACGCGTCCAATCAGCCTGGATCTTTTATGTTCCTTCACAAGAGTGACATCAGTGCCATCAACCAGCACTTCTCCTATATCAGGAATCAATTTGCCGGAAATCATATTCATAAGAGTAGATTTTCCCGCTCCATTACTGCCGATAACCGTCATGAAGTCGCCTGGCTTTAAATGAAGATCGATTCTGTGAAGCGCTGTTTTTTCGTCTGGAGTTCCCTCATTAAATACTTTATGAATCTGATTTAATTGCAGCAAGATGTTCACCACTTTTCCCGTAAGCATTAGTTTTTTTCGCTTCCGCTAATCTCCGCCGCTTTCTCTGCTTTTCTTTTTGCTGCTGAATAAGCTTTGGCAGAATCAGCGCGCCAATCACGATTACTGCTGTGATTAGCTTCATATCTCCTGTTTCAAGGAATTCAACCCTTAATGCAAGAGTGACTATAATACGATATAAGATGGCTCCTCCGATGACAGCGAGTGTTGCCCGGACAATAGTTTTTGCACCAAAGATTGCTTCTCCAATGATCACGGATGCAAGTCCGATGATAATCATCCCGATTCCCATTCCGACGTCACTGAATCCGTTATACTGTGCCACTAATGCTCCAGAAAAAGCAACCAGTGCATTTGAAATGCCCAAGCCAGCTATCTTCAAAAGATCTGTATCAGCAGAAAAGCTGTGGATCATCGTCTCATTGTCGCCTGTTGCGCGTATGGCCAGGCCAATATCTGTCTTTAAGAAAAGATCAATCAATACTTTCACAGCAAAGGCTAAAATTAGCATTAAAATGAGAATACCCCAGGTCTTTGGGATGAAACTCATTCCCAATGCCCCAAACAGGCTTTGAATAGCCTGATCAATCCCAAGCCCCTGCCAGAATGCTGTAAGCTTTGTGATAGCCGTTTCCTCAGACAGCAGAGGAACATTTGACTTGCCCATAATCCGGAGATTGATAGAGTACAATGCGATCATCATTAATATTCCGGACAAGAGGGCATTAATTTTTCCTTTTGTATGAAGAAGGCCTGTAAGGCAGCCTGCTGCAAAACCCGCAAGCAAAGCTGTCATTGTTGCCAAAAATGGATTGTATCCCCCTACTATCATGACAGCTGCTACAGATGCGCCCGTTACAAAGCTTCCATCCACCGTCAGATCGGGAAAATCCAGTATTCTGAATGATAGGTAAACTCCCAATGCCATTAAGGCATAAATTGCTCCTGCCTCAATGGAACCAAAGATCGCTGTTGGCATAGTAATCTCCCTTTCTATTAGAAAGCGTAAGCGCCTTGCCCACTCCCGACAAGCACAAGACAAGCCTCACGGAAAGGCGTTCGTTGCCTTTTTTGGGAGGATTGGCTTGTGACCTCGAAGGGGTAGGCTGCTTGCGCTAGACAGTTATCGAGGTGAAAAGCGTAAGCGCTGGTGGTTATTGCTGGTATTACTCCACAAACTCAGCAAGTTCGCTCCATTCCTCTTTTAAGTCAATTCCCATTTCTTCTGCAGCCTTTTTATTGATTACCAGCTTTAGATTCTGCGGATATTGGACAGGTAGTTCGGATGGCTTCTTGCCGTCTTTTAAAATTTTTGCAGCCATTTCCCCAGCTTCATATCCGATATCTTCATAGTCAAATCCATAAGCAGCAAAGCCCCCGCGTTTAACAGAATCCAGCTCTCCTACAAATAGCGGGATGTCATTATCGTTTGAAACCTGAATGACAGATTCCAAAGCAGAAACGACAGTATTATCCGTAATAATATAGATGGCATCTGCTTTTCCGACAAGTGATTCTGCAGCCTGTTTCACTTCAGAAGAATTGGATACGGTAGCTTCGGCCAATTTCATATCTGTACCTGAAAGAGCTTCCTTCACCTTTTCAATCTGCACCTCTGAGTTTTGTTCTCCAGAATTGTAAATAACACCCACAGTTCCAGCCTCAAATTGTTCATCTATAAATTTAACCATATTGGGTATCGCATCAGGATGTGTATCTGTTGTACCAGTTATATTTCCTTCAGGTGTATCCATTGATTTTACTAATTGCGCACCCACTGGATCTGTTACTGAAGTAAATACAATTGGTATATCCTTCGTCGCATTAAGTGCACTTAATGCACTTGGGGTAGAGTTGGCAAAGATCAGGTCTACTCCATCTCCGGCAAAATTATTGGCAATGGATTGATTATTATTCTGGTCCCCCTGAGCAATCTGGACATCATAGCTTGCTTCAATACCAGAATCCTCTAAAGCCTTTTTAAATCCCTCCAGTGCCGCATCTAACGAAGGATGCTCGACAATCTGCGTAACTCCTATATTAAATGATTCTTCCTTTTCTTTATCAGAAGACCCTGCATCTCCATTTGTGCTTTCACTGCCGCAGCCGCTTAGCAGCAATGTTCCCATAAGACCTGCTGCAGCTACTGCTTTAAATAATTTTATTCTCTCTAACATACTAGTTGATCCCCCTTTTATCTCTATCTTTCCACTTCATCACTTTTATGCTTTTATGCTTTTATTCACTAAATTATATAGTTAACAGTCTTACTATTCAAGATGTTTTTTAATAATTTTCTAAAAATTATTATTTTAATAGAAAAGACACAGCACAATTCTGCCGTGTCCCATTACTTGCTTATTCATTTTATTTCCCTTTAAATTCTGGTTTTCTTTTTTCAGCAAAGGCTGCAAGAGCTTCAACTCTATCTTCTGTTGGGATAATGACTTCATATGCCTTCCTTTCAATCTGAAGTCCAGTCTGCAAATCGACGCCCATGCCATGCTTTACAGCAAATTTAGCCTGCTGAAGGGCAAGAGGGCCATTATTAAGCATTTGTCCGGCAAATTCAAAACAATCATTTAAGAGATTTTCTTTTTCAGTCACTTTGGTAAGGATGCCGTATTCAAGCGCTTCTTCAGAAGTAAGCCTTTTAGCCGTCAAAATTAATTCCAGGGCTTTGGCCTGGCCAATCAATCTTGGAAGTCTTTGAGTGCCGCCTGCACCTGGTATTATGGCTAAACTTGTTTCTGTAAGTCCCATGGCAGTGCCTGAAACGGCGATGCGGAAATCGCAGGATAGTGCCAGTTCCATCCCGCCTCCGAAGGCAAAACCGTTTATAGCAGCGATAGTAGGCTGCGGGAGCTGATCAACCAGTGAGAATACTTCACCTATTTTATATATATTCCTGCGGACTTGCTCTTCAGATAATGTCCTGCGCTCTTTTAAATCTGCACCGACACTGAATGCCTTTTCTCCAGCCCCTGTAAAAATCACTGCACGAACATCAGGGCTGGTTCGCAGTTTCTCAACTGTTTCCTGAAGCTCCGATAAAGTCTCAAAATTAAATGCATTCAATGCATCAGGACGGTTAATCGTTACGACCGCAATATGACCTTTTGTTTCAACTGCAATAGAACTCATTTGTATCTCTCCTCTTTCCAGTGCTATCTAATAATTCGATGAATTTTGCGAAAACCCTTTCAAGTTTAGTCAATTTGAAGTGGAATAGAAAAGGACAGACACATCCATTGCCTGTCCATAAAAACCTATTTAGTCTGCAGTACCTGATTCTTCAACGCTCTCCGCAAAATTTTACCAGTTGCGTTCTTTGGCAGCTCCTCTAAGAATTCAATCGTTGACGGCACTTTATATTTAGCCAGATGCTCAGCACAGTATGCAAGCAGCAATTCTTCTGTCTGCTGAGGGTTTTTAGATACAACATAGCACCTCACCGCTTCTCCCAGATTTGGATCAGGCACACCCAATACAGCAACTTCAACTACATCCTCATGATTATAGAGCACCTCTTCTACTTCCCGAGGGTACACGTTATATCCGCCGACTAAAATAAGGTCCTTTTTACGGTCAACGATATAAAAATAGCCTTCCTCATCCTTTTTTGCGAGGTCTCCTGTATAAAGCCAGCCATCACGAATAGTGGCCGCTGTTTCTTCAGGCATCTTGTAGTATCCCTTCATCACATTAGGCCCGCGAACAATCAGTTCTCCAACTTCGCCAACGGAAACTTCTTCTCCCAGTTCATTTACAACCTTATTCTCAACGTTCATAATGGATTGCCCGATTGAGCCTGCTTTGCGCGGCTTATCCAGCGGATTAAAGCAGGTAACCGGAGAAGCTTCTGAAAGACCATATCCTTCTGAGACAATGACATTGAACTTTTTTTCAAAGCCATGGAGAAGTGCAACAGGCATGGCAGCACCGCCCGAAATGCAAAGCCTTAACGATTTCAGATCTTCTGGATTGCCATCATCAAACTGAAGAAGGAAATTGTACATGGTCGGAACGCCGGCAAAAACAGTAGGTTCAAATTTTTTTGCGAGTCTAAAAATTTCTTTAGGGCTGAATTTTGGATCTATTAAAATAGTAGCCCCATTCATCAGCGGTGCATTGAGAGCAACCGTTAAACAGAAAACATGAAACATCGGCAAAGTAGTGATAACCCGGTCATTTTCGTTCATGTGCAAATAATCGCTGACATCCTTTGCATTGCTGTAGAGGTTTTTATGTGTCAGCATGGCACCTTTCGGCTTGCCTGTCGTACCGGATGTATATAGGATAACGGCCGTTTCCTCTTCTTCGAGTTCAGGGCCTTTAAAATCCAAATCTCCTGAACCCATCACCTGTGTAAACGATTTCATTTTTTCAAAAGCTGTTAATGCAGACGGGTCCGCTTTTGTAAACTGTCCCTGCGGGGTTTCGCAAATAATAAAGTTCTCCACCTTTGGAAGAGCCTGATGCATCTTCTCAATCAAAGGCACTAAGAGATCGAGCGTAACAACAGCTTTTACATCACCATTATTAACAATGTAGCCAATTTCATCAGGTGTATAAATTGGGTTGATCGGTATAACAGTTGCTCCAAGACGCAGTGCGCCATGCAGGCCAATGACAAATTGCGGTGAATTCCCCAGTAAAAGAGCAATATGATCTCCTTTTTTTACTCCCAGCTTTGAAAGCCCATCCGCAAATTTGGTCACAGCACCATCAAGCTCCGCATATGTACTGGACTGGTCCATAAAATAATAGGCAGTCTTATTGCCCATCTTGATCGCCGTTTCATGCAGCTGTTCTGTTAAATTCATTTACACTCCCCCTATAATGAATGAATAGTCATTCATTTTTATTAAATAAATTTTCTAAATATATTATATTGAAAGAAATTTTTGTATTCAAGTAGGAAAGCGAATTGTTCACAATTTCTTTTTTACAGCGGACTGACTTTCGCAAGACTTTATATAAATATAAGAAAAGCCGGCAATATGCCAGCTTTCCAATAAATGACCGCATTAATAAATCAGGTTGATAAATTCGGTCTTTGTCACATTTCCAAAGTAATGCTTAATGTCCACTCCCCCAAGGGCACTTTCAACCTCTGACTTTTCATAGCGAATTCCTGTAAGCTTGTTTTCAATTTCGCTTACATCGCCAACCCCAAAGAAGTCTCCGTAAATTTTACATTCCACAATTTGCCCTTTTGTGACATTAAGTCTAATATCAATTTGCCCCACTGGGAAACGATGCGAGTGCTGCAGATCAAATTTGGGGGATTTTCCATAATTCCAATCCCAGTTTTGATAGCGCTCCCTGGACAGCTGGTGAATTTTTTCCCAATCATCATTCGTGAGCTTGTACTCTGGAATTTCATCTAAATCACCAAAAATATTCTTAAGCAGCAGAGTGCGAAATTCTTGAATTGTGATTTTTTTATCCAGGAACTCTGATATATTAGCAACCCGGCTCCGAATAGATTTAATGCCTTTCGATTCAATTTTATCCTTCTTTACCTTTAGTGCCGAAACGACACTTTCTATTTCTGAATCAAATAAGAGGGTGCCATGGCTAAACATTCTGCCTTTGGTTGAAAACTGGGCATTCCCGGATATCTTTCTCCCTTCCGCCATCAGATCATTTCGGCCGCTCAATTCAGCATTAACACCAAGCTTCCGCAAAGCCTCTACAACTGGTTCGGTAAACTTTTGGAAGTTATGAAAGCTTTCTCCATCATCTTTTGTGATAAAGCTGAAGTTGAGATTGCCTAAATCATGATAAACGGCCCCGCCGCCAGAAAGCCTTCTGACTACATGGATGCTATTGTTCTCGACATATTCAGTATTGATCTCTTCAACGGTATTCTGATTTTTTCCAATAATAATGGAAGGTTCATTAATATAAAAAAGCAAATAGGTTTCTTCAATATCAAGATTTTTCAGTGCATATTCTTCAATAGCAAGGTTAATTCTGGGATCTGTGATTCCCTGGTTGTCAATAAAAAGCATCTGTTTTCCTCCTCAAAAAGTATGGGACCATTGATAATCCGCAAGCGAAATAGGACCGGGATATTTTGTTGAAGCCTCTTCCTTCAGCTTTCTCAGTTCACCATAATGAGGCAAATGAGTCAGCAGCAAATTCTTCACCTTTGCTTTTCTGGCCAATGTTCCAGCATCCAGGCTTGTCATATGCCCTGCATTCTTTCCATTTTGATGACCATAAAAATTGCATTCGCAAACTAATAAATCAGCATTCTCGCTAAATGCTTCCAGCTCTTCTTTATATGAGGTATCAGCCGTATAAATAAGCGTTTTGCCGTCTGCTTCAATTCTCATTGCATAGCATGGCACTGGGTGATTAGTCTTTAAAAAGCGGATTTGAAACGGTCCTGCAGAGAGAGTGCCATCAGGATCATAGCAGACTCCCTTTGTTATATCCTTGTATGTAAATTTAGCAAATTCAAGCTGATCAAGGGAATGGCCATAAATCGGGAGTGTATCTGTTTTCCTGCCTAAAAAACCCTGAATGAGCCTGGCATGCTGCAGTACCCCTATATCTGCAATGTGATCTGGATGGTAATGCGAGATAATCACTGCATCCAATTCTTCTGGCTGAAAAATGTTCTGCATTTTTGAAAGGACGCCGCTTCCGCAGTCGATCAGCAAATGAAAACCATCATGCTCCAGCAAATACCCTGAACTGGCTCCATCAGCTTTAGGATAACCGCCCCAGCTGCCGATTACAGTTAGCTTCATCACGTTTCCTCCTTATTAAAAAGTTCAAGCTCCTACGCTATGACTTGGTAACCAAAATCTCAAGAAAAGACCAAGCTTTGCTATGTTCAATATACTCGATTATGCCTATTTTTTCACTTTTTTAAAATTGTATTGAAACAGAAGTTGACATATGAATTCTGTTATAATACAATTAACTTAAATAATCAAACTATTTAGAACAAAATCACAAATCAGGAGGCTTCAACATGATTCAAAACATTATGGAGTTTTTCAGAAACCTGCCGGCTAAACAATGTTCAGAATGCGGGAAGTCGATCGAAGAGCAGCATGAATGTTACGGAAACAAGTGTGATAATTGCATGGGAATTACAGATTTATAGAATTATATATTTAAAGCCAGCCCTGTGGGCTGGCTTTGTTTTTTGCTAATAATCAATCAGCCTGCCCTGCAGCTGCTGCAAATCTTTTCTTGTGCATTGCAGTAAAGTAAACAAAAGTTCCTGCAATAAATAGGGCGGCGAAACTCAATAGAATTACTGCATTCTCCCACATAAAATCAAAATTTCCGCTTGAAATGACAGCCTTTAGTCCGGAAACAGAATAGGTCATAGGCAAGTATGAACTGATTGGCTGAAGTGCATTAGGAATCAGCTCAAGCGGGAAAGTACCTGCACTTGTTGTCAGCTGGAGAATTAATATAATTATGGCAGCAAACCGGCCAGGATCACCCATGACGGTGACAAAAAATTGAATCAGAGCTATGAAAGTAAGGCTGGTTATGATTGTAAACAGCAGAAACAAAGGTACACTCTGCACTTCCAGGCCAAGTCCCAGCAATAATATCATGGCAGCAATGAGACCCTGAATAATGCCTACTCCAGCAAGAATCCCAAACTTGCTTGCAAACCAGCTAAATCCTGACCGCGGAACGCCAGCCGGCTCCCGAAGCGGAAATACAATTGAAAGAAGCAGAGCACCCACGAAAAGGCCAAGCGACAGAAAATATGGCGCGAACCCTGTACCATAGTTAGGTACTTCTGTAATCTTCTCATTATCTATTTCTACCGGATTTGCCATCATATTATAAGTTTTATCGCTGGCATTTACGGCTGATGCATTTTCAGCGCCATCCGCTAATTTATTTGCTAACTCAGAAGAACCTTCAAAAATTTGTGTATTACCTTCAGCTACTTTGCCTGCGCCATCTTCAAGCTGCTTTGTGCCGTCTGCCAATGCATCTGAACCTTGGGTCAGTTTTCCAAGCCCTCCTGACAAATCTGCTGCACCGCCTGCTAGCCTGTCTGCTCCGGCTTGTGCTTCACCAAATTTCTGAGCAAATGTTTCCATTCCAGCACCGAAATCTTTATGGCCCTGTACTAGCTGCTGAGAACCAATTTCCAGCTCTGATGCCCCCTGGGCAAGCTGATTTATTCCCTGCTGCAGCTGCAGCTGTCCTTCATTTAGCTGTCCCATTTTTTGGGACAATTCGGCTCCTCCCGCAGATAATTTGCCAGCTGACTCAGCAAGCTGGGCTGTTCCAGCCTTCAGCTGGGCAAGCACACTCTGAAGCTCAGCTTTTTCAGGAGATCCTTCAGGAAGCTGCGAAATAAAGCCCTGCAGCTTTTGCTCTAAAAGAGCAGTACCTCCGCTGAGTTTTTGTGCCTCCGTTTGCCATTGCTCCAGAGATGAAGATAAGGTTTTCGCTCCATTTTCAAGCTGCTCAGTTCCATCAATCATAACAGGCAGCTTTTCCTTTACTGTATCAATCCCTGCCTTTGATTGTGTAACACCTGCAGAAAGCTTTTCACTCCCAGATTTCAGCTGATAGGATGCTTTACTTAATTCTGATTGGCCTTCAGCCAGTTTGCCTAATCCTTCTGAAAGGGTTTTAGCTCCTTCTGCCATTTCCTCTGAACCTTTGCTTGCTGAGCTTACACCGTTATTGAACTCAATGGATTTATCGGCCAAAAGCGCCAGCTTCTCATGCAGCGTTTTAGAACCATCTTTTAAACCTGCAGCTCCTTCACTGATTTGAAGGGCCCCGTCACTTGCCTGTCCAATGCCATCTGCCAGTTCCCCTACTTTATCGAACATCGTTTCAGCATATGTTTCAGTCACTTTTTCTGACAGAGACATTTTAATTTTTTCTACAGCTGTTCCTCCAATTTGAGCTGATAAAAAATTGTAGCTCTCATTGGGAACGTAAATCAGGTTCATTTTCTGCGGATTGTCCTCAAGGAGTGTGGTTGCATTCTTGGAAAAATCCTTAGGGATTTCAACAAGCATATAGTAATGCTGATCATTTAGATCTTTATATGCCTCCTCTTTATCAACAAATTGAAAATTAAAGTCCTTGCTTTCCTTTAATTTATCAACAAGATCATCGCCAAGATGCAAGTCATTACCTTCAAATGCAGCACCGGCATCCTCATTAACGATAGCAACAGGCAGATCATCTAAATGATCATATGGATCCCAAAATGCCCAAAGAAACATTCCGCTGTATAAAATAGGAATAAACATTACTGCGATAATAGGAATCAGCAATTTTTTGTTTTTTAAGATTGCTGAAAACTCCTTCAAGAAAAGTTTGTTTTTCACCGTAAATCCCTCCACAATAACTTAGTGACTATTTTCCTCATTTGGTCATTTTGCTGAAAAAATAGAGGACTATCTAGTTCGATAATCCTTTCATAATATATTGTTCAAACAGCATAGCTATTTTTTCTTTTTCCAAAGGTTCATGACGCTGCTCCCAATCAAATATAAGAGCAATATAAAGCTTCAGCATCACAAAAGATGTCAGTTCAGGATCGCATTCCCGGATTTCTCCTTTTTCAATCGCTTGTGCAACTTTGTCTTTTACATAATTTAATATCGCATCCTCTACTTTCCCAATTACATCTGTAACAGCAGGAGTTCCCATTTCCTTTGCTTCCTGGAAAAGCTTGATTGTTAACTGATGCTTCATGCGGAATTCAAGTATTTTATACAATCCCCGATGAACATTTTTATGAAAGGGCAAAGAGGGATCAAGCGCTTCATCAGCTGCGCTTTTCATTTCCACGATGAGCGTATGGATAATTTCATCAAACAGCTCTTCTTTATTTTTAAAGAAATTATAAATAGTGCCTTTTCCTACATTTGCAAGCTTCGCAACCTGATCCATAGTGGTTGCTTTATATCCAAACAGAGAAAATGATTTAGTGGCCGCCTCAATAATTTGCTGTTTGCGATCTGCTGACATGAACTCACCTCATATAAAATGACTAAATGAACATTTTGGTCATTAGTACAAAAAGTAATTTATCATACTCCAAATGAAAAAGCAACCTGAAATGATGCCAATATAAAAAGCTGTCACAAACGGACAGCTTTTTGCTTGTTGCTTTGCAAGTATTCAACTGCATTTCGAACTGCCTCTTCTGCCTGATCTATGCAATCAGGAACGCCAAGACCTTCAAATGAACTTCCTGCCAGAAAAATGCCGGGCAGCTTTGCCTGTGCCTGTTTCTTTGCCAGATCGACGCGTTCTTTATGTCCTACAGTATACTGCGGCATAGAATCCTTCCATCTTGTTACATAAACAAAGTCCGGATTCATTTTAATATTCATTGTTTTATTTAAATCATCAAGTACAACTTTAATAATTTGATCATCTGACAGATCCACCACAGTTTCATCACCAGCTTTGCCAACATAACAGCGCAGAAGCACTTTTCCTTTTGGAGTCGAATGGGGCCATTTCTTATGTGTCCACGTGCATGCAGTAATGGTGTAATCACTATGGCGTGAAACAACAAAACCGGTTCCGTCAATATCCCTTTCAATCGCTTCTTCAGGGAATGCCAGCGCTACAGTTGCCACAGAAGTGGACGGCATGTCTTTGAACTGCTCAAATATTCCCCACCCGGAGAAAATGCTGCACAGTGCACGATGGGGAACAGCCATGACCATGCAGTCTGCCTGAAGGTTTTCTCCGCCATTCCATTCAACTGTATAGCTTCTGCCAGTCTTCTTGATAGATTCAATTCGATGGCCTTTCAGTACAGTTCCAGGTTCAAGCTTGCTCTCCAGGGCATCGACAAGTGATTGAAGCCCCGATTTCAAAGTAAGGAACATCCCTTCTTTGCTCTTGCGGCTTGAGGCTTGTTTCTGCTGAGTGCCTGTAGACTTTTTCATTCCCAGAATTAAACTTCTATACTTCTGCTCAACCTGATAAAACTGCGGGAATATGGCCATAAGGCTTAATTGATCAATATCGCCAGCATATATGCCAGAGAGAAGCGGTTCAATCAAATTATCGACAACCTCGTCACCAAGCCTTCTTCTAAAAAAGGCACCCAGTGACTGATCATTGGAAGGATTGGAGCGCGGCAGCACAAAATCTGCAGCAGCTCTTGCCTTCCCTGCGGGAGTGAATAATCCGGTTGTAATAAAGGGAGCAATTTGTGTTGGAATCCCCATGATGGATCCGCCCGGCATTGGAAATAGACGCTGCCTTACAAGCACATAGGACTTACCGGATGTATTTCTCACAAGCTCTTTTTCCAGGCCAGCTTCCTTGGCAAGCCGGGACGCACTTTGTTTACGTGCCAAAAAGGAATCTGGCCCTCTTTCGATCACAAAACCGTCTCGTGTTATCGTTTGAATTTTGCCGCCAAGACGATGTGAGGCTTCTATAAGCTTTACATCCAGGGCCATTCCTTTTTCTTTGGCTTCCTTCTGCAGATAGTAAGCTGCAGCAAGACCAGTAATTCCTCCTCCGGCAACCACAACTTTCTGTCGCTCTCCCTGCACGGTAAATCGCCTTCTTTTCTAATTTTTTGCTTATCTATTCAGCAACTTAAAAATGGCATCAGACATCGCATCAATAAACTCTGGCTGTGAATTTGGCATTTCTGGACGGTAATAGCTTGCACCCAGCTCATCAGTGACAACTTTGCATTCATAGTCATTGTCGTACAGCACTTCAAGATGATCTGAAACAAAGCCGACAGGAGTATACACAAATGCCCTGTAGCTCTTGTTTTCATAAAGGTCTCTTGTCAAATCCTGCACATCAGGACCTAGCCAAGGCTCAGGTGTGTTTCCTGCACTTTGCCAGCCAACGGCATAATCTTTGACTCCAGCCTGTTCGGCAATGAGATCAGCTGTTTCCTGCAGCTGATGCGGATATGGATCCCCTGATTGCAGAATCTTTTCCGGCAAACTGTGTGCAGAAACAATTAACACTGCAGAATCTTTTTCTTCAGCAGGCATTTTATCGAATGTTTCCTTTACACGATCGGCCCAATATTTGATAAACTTAGGTTCTTTATACCAGCTTTCAACTGATTTTATTACAGGACCGCCAAGCTTTTCAGCCTCTTCTTTGGCTCTGCCATTATATGATTTTACGCTAAAGGTTGAGAAATGCGGTGCAAGAACAATGCTGACAGCCTCTTCAATCCCATCCTCATGCATTTGTTTAACCGCATCTTCTACAAAAGGTTCAATATGCTTTAACCCTAAATACATTCTGAATTCATAATCGTCCTGAACTTCATTTAAATGCTGTTCAAGTTTTTCAGCCTGAACTTTGGTGATTTCTGCAAGCGGTGATATTCCGCCAATCGCTTCATATCTGCTTCTTAAATCTTCAAGCATTTCCTCAGAAGGCTTTCTTCCTCTGCGGATATGTGTATAGTAACGCTCAATGTCTTCTTCCTTATAGGGAGTTCCATAAGCCATTACAAGTAAACCCATTGTCTTTTTACCCATGTCATCCACCTCAAATTCTATCTGTCTCCAGTTTTTATTGTGCCAAAAAACAAATCGATTACCAAAACTAATGCTCATAGCAATATGCAAATGCTGCATGCTATCGCTTAAAGAAAACCGGAGGCTACTTGCTTAATTTTGAAGCAGAGTATTCATGAATAAAAGTTGTTAATTTTCTTAATGTGTCCGGATTAACCTCAGGAAAAACACCATGCCCAAGATTGAATATATAACCCGGCTGAGCCATTCCCTGATCCAGAATACCTTTTGCTTTTTCCTCAATTACTTCCCAAGGGGCAAGCAGGATAGCTGGATCAAGATTGCCTTGAACCGTTTTTGTAATTCCTTTTGCTCTTGCTTCCTGAATTGGAAGTCTCCAGTCCAGCCCAACTACATCAAGCGGCAGATCATGCCACTCCATAGCCAGGTGGCTAGCACCAACTCCGAACATGATCAGCGGGACATTCTCTTCTTTTAAGGCAGAGAAAATGCGATTCATTACTGGCTTAATAAAATAGCGGTAATCCTCCACATTTAATGCGCCAACCCATGAATCGAAAATCTGGATGGCTTTTGCACCTGCTTTGACCTGGGATTTCACATATGTAATAGTCATTTCACCAAGCTTATCCATTAAAGCGAACCAGGCTTTAGGCTCTGCATACATGAATGCTTTCGTTTTGTTGTAGTTCTTTGATGGTCCGCCTTCAATCATATAACTGGCAAGAGTAAATGGAGCCCCGGCAAAACCGATTAGAGGCACAGTCAATTGCTCTTGAGTAAGAAGCTTAATAGTATCCAGGACATATGGAACATCCTCTTCAGGATTTATTTCCCCAAGCTTCTCTACATCCGCTATGGAACGGATTGGATTTGAAATAACAGGGCCGATTCCTGATTTTATTTCCACATCAACCCCAATGGCTGGAAGCGGTGACATAATATCTTTATAAAGAATGGCAGCATCATTGTTATATTGCTCTACCGGCAGCCTTGTAACATAAGCACAAAGCTCAGGCTGGTGTGTTATTTCGAAAAGGGAGTATTTTTCTTTTATCGCTCTATATTCCGGCTGCGAGCGGCCAGCCTGCCGCATATACCAAACAGGAACATAATCTGTCTGTTCCCCCCTTGCGGCCTTCAGAAATGTATCATTAAATGAGTTTTTCATTAAATTTTACCACCTTTCAAGACTTGTCTGCGTATTATTGTAATATATATATACCAAAATTAGAAATCGCCAGTATCTACCTTTATGACTATATCCTTTTTTCTCTGTTTTTGTATAGATTTGAAGGCTAAATGTCAAAAATTTGACGTTTTTAACTGTCTAAATAAGGGAAAATTAAAGATTGTAAGGATATTAGCACAGTAAAAATTCAAATTTTTTAATGAAGTGTTTTAAATGAAGATTCTATTAATAGCATGATGCATTCACTAATTGACCTTCAAAGAACACTATAAATCTTTTCCAGGTGGAGTGAGAAAAAATGAAGATATATATGGCAAGAGGAACTTACGATTTTTTGAAAAAAATTGAGGAAAAGCACTCCGATGAAACTATGGTTGCAATGCAGAATACTGAGAGTGCCTTATTAATCCATGAAACGGCAGGCGCCTCGATTTTTAAAGAACCCAGATCCTATGAAGTAATTGATTCTTCCGGGGCATTTACGGATGCAGGGTTTGCAGTGCTGAATAATATTCCAGTTACAGATGAAGGCAGGCCGCTTTTTGAACACCGTTTTAAAAACAGGGCAGGACTTATCGAAAATGAACCGGGTTTTGCAGCCATTCGGGTTCTGCGGCCTCTTGAATCAAACACATATATCATTCTAACTCTATGGCGGGATGAAAAATCCTTTAAGAACTGGCAGAATTCCAAAGCATATGATAAAGTACATGAAAAACGCGGGACGGAAAGCGGCATCGATAAGACACCGAATATATTCTCCAGCCCTTCATATGTAACCCAATATTATATCCCTGAAGAAGAGTAATAAGAAAAGCGTAAGCGCCTTGCCCACGAAGGAACGCAGACTAAGAACGCCACGTCCTGTGGCAACGTCTGCATGACCCCCATCCTGGGGGCCCCAAGCACAAGACAAGCCTTACGGAAAGGCGTCCTTTGCCTTTTTGGGAGGATTGGCTTGTGACCTCGAGGGGGTAGACGCTGGAGCTAGACAATTACCTAACTTAAGAATTCAAACAATATTATAATTTAAAAAAGGATGAGCTGCATCAGCTCATCCTTCTCTATGCCTGCTTTTTAATTATGCCATTTCGATTGGCATAAACCGCTGCCTGTGTACGGTCAGTAACGCCCAGTTTACTGAGGATATTGCTTACATGTGTTTTGACTGTTTTGATGCCAATGAACAATTCTTCACTTATTTCCTGATTTGTCATCCCTTCTCCAATGCAGAGCAGGACATCAAACTCCCTTTCAGTTAAATCATCATGAGGCTTTTTTTCTTTTTCTCTGAAACGGCTTACCATTTTCCCCGCAACCTTTGATTCAATAACAGGCTCTCCTTTCGCAGCTTTCTTAATTGCATTCACAACCTCAGCAGCATTTGCCGTCTTAAGCATATAGCTGAACGCCCCCGCTTCAATTGCCGGGAAAACTTGTTCATCATCGTAATAGCTGGTTATGATTATAATTTTGCATCCAGGATAGCTTTTTAAAATCTCCCTAGTCGCTTCAATTCCATTCCCATTCTCCATCAGCAGATCCATCAGAACGATTTCCGGCCGTTCTTTGAGTACAAGCTTTACAGCTTCATTTCCGCTCTCTGCTTCCCCAATCACCTCTATGCCAGCTTCAGTTGCCAAATAAGAAATGATTCCTTTTCTTACCATTTCATGATCATCCACTACAGCAACCCTGATCATTTCAGCCTCTCCCCTTTTGCCGGAATTTTAATATCTATATAGGTTCCTTCGTTTTCCTTAGAACGTATTTTGAATATTCCGCCAACTTCCTCGCAGCGTTCACTCATTGTCTTCAGCCCATAGGAGGTTATCCTCTCTTTATGAGGATTAAACCCTTTTCCATTATCTGCAATAAAAAGATAAATGTAATCTTCTTCTTCCGTTAAGGTTATTTTTATATTCCCTGCATCAGCATGGCGGAGCACATTGGATAGCGCTTCCTGCACAATTCTAAACAAATGCTCTTCCGCTGCTTTCGAAAGATTTTCGATCTCATCAATGCTTGCGTGAAAATCGATGTTTGTCTTTGCCTTTAACTCCTGTATAAGTTTAATAATTCCATTGCAAAGCCTGTCATCACTCAGCTGCACAGGCCTCAAATGGAGAAGAAGTGCCCTCATTTCCCCCTGTGCTTTTGAAGCGATTTCAGAGATTTCATTTAACTGCTCCCTTGCTTTATCACTATCCAAATCAAAAACTCTTAGGGCAGCTGAAGACATCATACTCAAAGCGAAAAGCTGCTGGCTCACTACATCATGCAGATCCCTTGCCAGACGCTGTCGTTCTTCCATCACGGCAGCTGAATGGGCTGTTTGTGCCAGGATGGACTTTTCATCAGCAAGGCGCTGCATGGAAAAAACCTGCTCCTGGATATTTTCCGCCAGCTGATTCAGTTCATCTGAAATTAACCCTATCTCATCTTTTTCATAAGATTCCATCCGATCAGCATACTTGCCGCTCCTTAATGTTGAAACAAATAATAAAATATCACCGAGTCTGCCTTTAATTAAGTAGCTGCCCTTTAGCCCAAAGTAGGCTCCCGTAAGCAGTAAAATGGTTAAAGCATACAAAAAAAGCCAGAAGGTGCCCTTTATCGTCATTGGCGATTCAGGATTATAAAATAGATACACCTGTAATCCGACAAAAAAGATTAATGAACTTATAACGGCCATCATAATGAAACTCTGTATAAACCAATACCTGATTCCGGTTTTTCTCATCACATACCCCTATACTTTATCGATCCGGATGGATCCAATTTTTACTTGTACAGCAATTTTCAGCTTTCTTGATGCTTCATCGTAACCGGGTGACTTATATTGAAGACTGCGGTTAACGTCACCTGTCTTTTGATCAAAAATGCGGATATCTCCTATATTAATATTTGACTGGATCATCACCGGAATGTTTTCAGGGATGATCATTTTTACATCCCCAATCCAGCCTCTTACAATAACAGGTGTCTCTTTCTCCGGGATGAAAGCCTTGCTGAAATCAATAAAGTAATCACCGATCATTGTATATAAATCCATTGGCTCCAGAGACCAATTTGGCTGTTTAAAATCCACATCGCCAATCGAAAAACCTCTTATATTTTTAAGCGGCTGCGGGCTTTCGTATTTAGAGATATTAATAACCTTCTTCTCAGCTGCACCTTTGTTTTTTTCATATATATCTGCCGGAAAATCCTGTTCAAAATGAATCTTTAAACGATCTCGTTTCAATAAAATACTAATGCCGAAAAAAATAAGAAACAGGGGCCAGAGTTTCCATATTTCCATAAACCTGAATTCAATTACTTCGAAACGATCAAGGATTAATAGAAATGAAAATACCATTAGAAATAACCCGGGAAACACTCCGCTCCGGCTTTTTTTCAACATGTATGACAGCAGATAATGGCATCCTGCAGCCAATAGAATAAATGGGTAAATTACGACAAATACCTCTTTTATTTCCAAGGAAATGACACCTATGTTCATAAGCAGAAGCAAAACTCCAACTGCTGATAAAGTTACCGCGAAGATTATCTGATTAACTGACCTGTATCTCATAGGCGTTCCCATCCTTCTTTTCTCCTAATCTTGTATTCGATAAAATAGAAAACTTTTCCTCCAATATAATCATTTTATCACTCAGCTATTTTATGGAAACATTCCGCAGAGTGGTTCAGCCTCCGCCTCCGGACGGATACAATCCATATCACCATTTATTTCTTTCCGTCATATTCTGTACTACATTCCAATTTGGGTGATTAGCCTAAATCGCTTCTTCACTTATGCAATTATGAAAGGGGGAAACTTTAGATGGGAGTTGAACTGACAGCCATCCATTGGATATATGTTCTATTTATTCTGTTTATCATTGGTTTCATGATTATGAGGAGAGATACAACTCTTGTCTGTATTGCAGGCATCTTTTTAATTGCCATAACGGCTACCGGCTCCTTAAGCAGTTCAGTCAGCAGTATTTTTACCAGTTTTATATTTGCCATTACAGAACTCCTTTCCACAATACTGGTCATTTCGATAATCGTCGCTATGAGCCGGACACTGACCATAACTGGAATTAATGATGTCATGATCTCTCCTTTTACCAAATTAATCAGAACACCAGCACTTGCCTACTGGACAATTGGGATTTTGATGATGGTCATCTCATGGTTTTTTTGGCCATCTCCTGCAGTTGCATTAATGGGGGCAGTACTTCTTCCAGTGGCCATTCGGGTTGGATTGCCTGCTTTGGGCGTGGCAATGGCCATGAACCTATTCGGGCACGGTATTGCACTATCTGGGGATTTTATAATCCAGGCTGCACCGAAGTTAACTGCCGATGCAGCAGGGCTTCCTGTCGGGGAAGTCATATCAGCCAGTATTCCGCTTGTTATTATTATGGGGGCAGTGACAACTATTACAGCTTTTTATCTTATTAAGAGAGACATGAAAAGTGGAAAGCTCACTGCAGCAACAGGACTCACCGTGGATACCCCTGCTGAACTTCAATCTGACGCCAGTCAACAACATCTGCTAACACTTCATCAAAAGCGTTTTTTCGCCGTATTCATTCCTGTTTTATTTGCTGCTGATGTAGCTGCCATGTTTGCACTGGACCTCCAGGGCGGTGATGCAACTGCTTTAGTAGGCGGGACATCGATTTTCATCCTTCTGATGATTACGCTAACTGCCCATCGCAATAAAGGCCTTGAAAAAACAACTGGCTATTTAGTTGAAGGCTTCCAGTTTGGTTTTAGGGTATTTGGACCTGTAATTCCAATTGCAGCTTTCTTTTATCTGGGGGATGCTGGATTTACCCAAATGATAGGAGACTTTCTGCCAAAAGACTCTCACGGAATCGTTAATGATCTTGGAGTTGGCCTTGCTTCAGCTGTACCTTTAAGCAAGGAAGTAGGCGCCATTACATTAACAGTGGTTGGCGCCATTACCGGCCTGGACGGATCTGGTTTTTCCGGCATATCGCTGGCCGGCTCGATTGCAAGCCTTTTCGCAGCTGCCATAGGCACAGGTGCAGCAACCCTAACAGCTCTAGGTCAGGTAGCCGGAATCTGGGTAGGCGGCGGTACGCTTGTTCCTTGGGCCCTCATCCCTGCAGCTGCCATCTGTAATGTAGACGCTTTTGAACTGGCTCGCAGGAATTTGCTTCCGGTGACAATTGGGTTAATTGTGACAACTATTGCAGCCATGTTCCTCATTTAAAAAGCAGCAAAGAGACTATCTGGCGATAGCCTCTTTGCTTTTATGCCGATTCTCTTTTGGGTGAATTTCTACTGAACATTAACTTTAGTGCCGCGTAAAGGGAAATTGAAATGAATACCCAAATATATCCGGCTGCAAATCCGGCTGCAATATCTGACGGATAATGTACACCCATCACAATCCGGCTGATTCCCATTAGGAAAATCCAAATGCCAGCTATAATTGCCGTCAGCCATTTCGCAGACCTGGATTTTAGTTCTATAATTATGAAATAGGCAATAGATGTATACAGAATCATCCCAATCATAGCGTGTCCGCTCGGGAAGCTTAGACTCGCAACATTAACCAGATGTTCCTGTTCAGGGCGCGGCCTTCCAATAGCCTCTTTAAGCCACTTATTTACTTCATTTCCCGCTGCCACAGCAAAAACAACTGCTGCCATCGCTTCATAATTCCTATATTTAAGCCAAAGCCACAATAAGAATGCTAATGTGATGATTCCAACACCGGCTTTATCACCCAAACTGTCCATGACTTCAAAAAATGGATGGGTGTTTTCTGAAAACAAACCTGTAAAATATTTCGAAAAATAACGATCAAAATCCAGTGATGTTCCGTTATTAACAGCAGCCAAAAAATATAGAAAAACTGCTGATGATACAGCCAGGAAAAAGTATGCCCATTTAGATTTATGCATTTCCAACCTTACTAATACCTCCCATATTGCACTTTAATTTATAGTAACATCTCTTCTTCACTTTTATTATGTTAAGTTTGGAAAAAAAAGATTTTTTCCTTTAACCTATTAAAGAATGTTATAATAATGAAAAAATTATGCAGACAGGAGAGGGAATCATGTCCGAAACATTATTTAAAAATCTGGAAGGCTATTACGATGAAATGGTCTCCATCCGCCGCTATCTTCATCAAAACCCTGAAGTATCCTTTAAGGAAGAAAAAACTGCTCACTATATAAAAACCTATTATGAAAATCTGGGTATTGAAGTCCGTGGACATGTAGGAGGAAATGGAGTAGTTGCTACGATCCATGGAAGCAAACCAGGAAAAACCATCGCTTTAAGAGCAGATTTTGATGCACTGCCTATCCAGGATGAAAAGGATGTCCCATATAAATCATTGGTACCGGGTGTTATGCATGCTTGTGGACACGATGGACACACAGCAACTTTGCTTGTGCTGGCAAAGGCACTCAATGAACTTCGCGATGAATTAGAGGGTACATATGTCATGATTCACCAGCACGCTGAGGAATATGCCCCAGGCGGAGCAAAATCGATGATCGAAGATGGCTGCCTTGAGGGAGTCGATGCCATTTTTGGAACTCACCTGTGGGCATCCGAACCAACAGGGAAAATTCAATATAGAGTGGGTCCAATTATGGCAGCAGCAGACAGATTTGAAGTTTCCATCCAAGGAAAAGGCGGGCATGGAGCACAGCCTCACAAAACAAAAGATGCGATTGTAACAGCGTCTCAGCTGGTCGTCAATCTTCAGCAAATCGTCAGCAGAAAAGTAAATCCAATTGATTCTGCAGTTGTAACAGTTGGATCATTTGTAGCTGATAACGCATTTAATGTAATTGCCGATAGAGCAAAATTGATCGGCACCGTCCGCACATTTAACGAAGAAGTCCGCAATAATATCGAAGAGGAAATCGGGCGCATAGTAAAAGGAACATGCTACACAGCAGACAGCGCTTATGAGTATCAATTCCATAGAGGCTACCCTGCTGTTGTGAATCATAAAAAAGAAACCGAATACCTGGCTGATCTAGCAGGGAAAATTTATGGAGTCAAATGGGTGGAAGAGACAGACCCTGAGATGGGCGGAGAAGATTTCGCTTATTACCTGCAGCATGTGAAAGGCACCTTCTTCTTTACAGGTGCAAGACCGGAAAGCACAGTTGAAAATTACCCGCACCATCATCCAAAGTTTGATATCGATGAAAAAGCCATGCTGATCGCAGCTAAAACATTGGGAGCAGCAGCTTTAAACTATCATAGCTTTCAGGAAAACAAGGATTCTGTTGAGGTAGGATAGCAAGGAGAAAGTCCGAGAAGACAGCCCCAAGCCTAATCAGGTCTTGGGGCTGTCTTTAATATCCGAAGACGATAAGCATTTTTAGCGGTTTCACCTAAATGATCAAGCAAATTATAGTTTGCATACGCTCCAACAGCAGCACCTATACCGGGCACAAGCTGGAGCATCTTAACGAAGTCGATATAATCACGGTATTCCTGCTGAAATACCTTCCAGTCCATGTCTCCTAATGCTTCCTTACGGTCATCCCATTCTTCAATCAGCTTCAAGGTTTCTTTCCTTTTTTCATCACTGGAAAATGCGAGCTGAAAGACGTGCAGGAGAAACAAGCGCTCTTCATAATCATTTGTATCAAATCCATATACGGCGGCAGCTTCAAAAAGAAATTTCATCTTTATGCTCAGCAGTAAAGGAAAGTCTGCCAGGCCAAGGAGAATTCCCCCTGCCCCAGTCCCGGCACCTTCGACCGCAGCTGTTTTGCGGTAGGTCGAAACCTTCTCTTCAAGCATGTGATCCATCGCATCAAGGCCGCGGCTGGCAGATGGTTTTTTTCTGGTGGTGGCATTTGATCCAATCAGGGTTGCCTTCACCATATTCTTTATGCTGTCTGTAATAATTTGATGAGCTTTTTCAGGTATTATACTATTTACCTTTGTTTGAGCTTTTTTCGAAAGGCGATTCAGCATACTGGAGCGCTTGTTAATTCGTCTCTTCCACTCTTCAATTTCGTGATACGCTTTTAATTCATACTCCCTCATTTTCATACCTGCCTTCATTCAGGATGACTATACATACGTATGCCAGACAGAAATGGTTTCATTTTATACCCGGCTGCCCGCCAGCCGTTTCTGAATATAGAAATGAGTATATACATATGCAAATAAAATCCCTAATGCCAAAGACAGCAGTGATGCCATCCAGCCGCCATTGGCTAGGACAGCCAGCGATAAGAGAAGTGCCTGAACATATAGGATGCCTGTAAGCAGCTGTTTAAAGGAATTCTCCTTTATGTCCCCTTTAACCGGGTATAAATTCACCCACAGCTTATCCTGATGATGATTCCATAGAGGCAGGAGCTGAAAGCCTGTTAAGTACATGAAGAGCGGTACAAGCAGTATTTGTCCCATTCCATACGAAATTAAATAAATCGCTCCAGCACCAATGAACGTTAAACGAATGAAAAGACCGAAGTAATCACCAGAACGGAGAAACGTTCGGACAAAAAGGTTTTTAAACGTTGCATCTTGTTTGAAAGGAATGCCAGATAGCAGCCAATCAAGCCATCTCCGCCTTTTTACACGATCTTTAAGCTTTGGAACATCTGTAAACATATTGGCAAGCCTGTAAAAAGACGTCATTCTCCGCTCTTCCTGGTCAATCAAAAACTCCCATTTTAGTCCTTTATCCCTGGATTTCACACTAAAGAACAAATACAGCAGAAGGAGGAGCACGCCTGCCGCCAGCATAAAAATGGGGGAGGCACCGCTAAAAAGAAAATATAGGAACACAGTGTTTATTGCATAACGCACACATGCATCCAGAATAAGCACGCTTGTTTCGATGTAATATTGTATCTTCCAGCGGATCAGCAAATTGACAATTTTTAACGACAGCAAAATAAGCAGAAAAGGTAAAAACGTTTTAAAATTGCCATCATTCACTCTGGCATACAAGGGCATAAAAATCCCCAGCCCCAATACCAGGATGTATGCATGCACTAAAAAGCTGACTGCCAGGGAACGTCTAAAATAACCTGAAAGCCTATCTTCAAGCGGCAGAAGAAAAATTTTGTCCGCCTCAGAAAAAAATGTATAAATCGGACTGTATGTAACCAGAAGAGCTAAAATAATTGCCATTACCGCTGCAGCAGGAAAATGACTGGGTAGTGCCTTTATCCACTCCTGATAATAAAAAGCGGCAGTGCCCAGAAGGAACACCATGACAATGACAATATGGCCATTAAAAATATAGCGGAGATAGCGGGAAAGCTCTTTGACTGTCCTCCCGAATCTCTCCTTCCATAATTGTTTTTCATCAAACATAATCTTCTTCCTTTGTGAGCTGGATATATAAATCATCAAGGGTTGCTCCCGGCATAGCAAATTGCTGCTGCAGCTCTGCTAAAGTTCCCTTCGCCCTCACTTTTCCTTCATGCAAAATCACAAAACGATCACAATATCTTTCAGCAGTTGCCAGTATATGAGTGGACATAAGGATGCCTGAACCGCTTTCTTTCATTTTTTTCATCAAATCAAGAAGTGATTGAATGCCCAGCGGGTCAAGACCTACAAACGGTTCATCAACAATGTATAATGAAGGCTGCACCAGAAAGGCGCACATAATCATTACCTTTTGTTTCATCCCTTTAGAAAAATGGGCAGGAAACCACTTCAGTCTTTTTTCCATTCTGAATTCCTTTAGGAGTGTCGCCACTCTTGATTTATAGTCTGCTTCAGGCAGGCCGTATGCCATGGCTGTTAGACGCAAATGTTCTTCCAGTGTTAATTCATCATATAAAATCGGCGTTTCCGGAACAAAGGTGAATTGCTTGCGATACCCTTCCTTATCCTTAAGGAATAGCGTGCCATTGATCGTTATTTCGCCTTCCTTTGGTTCCATTAAACCAATTACATGTTTGATGGTCGTACTTTTTCCGGCTCCGTTAAGACCAATCAGGCCGACAATTTCTTTTTCTGCCACATCAAAGGAGACATCCTTCAAAACCGGGTTTCTTGTATAGCCGCCGGTAACGTTTTTAATTTCGAGCAGCGCCATTTTTCAACGTCCTTCCTACTATATATGTAAGACCATTGTAAAAAAAGCCAGAGGATATTGTCCAGTTTGGGGAAAATCCCTGCATATAAATCCCGAATCCGGACATTCTAATCTATGAAGGGGAAACAAATCATTTGAACAACATTCAGATGATCAAAACTTGAAATGAGGTGTCTGTCGCAGACAGTTTCCTTTCAGTATAAGCTTCAAACGTTCCTAATAAGGGGATGGTTGCATTGCACATGAAACCTGATGATCTTAAACACTTGATCGCTTCACCCGAAAGTGGTCACTAAGTCATTTTATAAATGAGGTGTTTGTTAAAGACTATCATCCATGCTTTATACGCCCGTGAATGCATATAAAGAAATAAGGGGATGGTCCGATTGAACAAAGATCGATTTTCTCTAGAGATAAACACAATTCATTCATAAATGAGGTGTTTGTTAAAGAGAATTTACCTGAATCAGAAACGTTCCAATAGAAGCTTCCCCTTCACCGAAGACAGGATTCCAAGTGAATCCTGTCTTTTTATTTTATGAATAGGACAATGCAATAATCCTTTCCCCAGTAATATGTTTCACTTTTTTGTTTTTTGGCGAATATGGTAGAATTGTGTAAAAGAATATTTGGTTAGGAGCTGACATAATGAACGATTGTATTTTCTGTAAAATAATCAATGGCGAGATTCCTTCAGCCAAAGTTTTCGAAAACGAGCATGTGATGGCGTTTCTGGACATAAGCCAGGTCACTAAAGGGCATACGCTCGTCATTCCGAAAGTACATAAAGAAAATTTATATGAAATGGATGCGGAAACAGCCCGAAGCTATTTCGAAGCTGTTCCGGAAATTGCAAGAGCCATCAAAGATGAATTTGATCCCATTGGTTTGAATTTAATTAATAACAACGGTGAACATGCCGGGCAGACCGTTTTCCACTTTCACTCCCACCTTATTCCCCGCTACGGCGAAGGTGATGGCTTAGGAGTTGTATGGAAATCACATCAATCGGAATATTCAGCGTCCGACCTTCAGGAAATTTCTGAAGCTATAAAAAAACATTTATAAATTCCTCTTCCTCCTGTTTCTTCAGGAGGAATTTTTTTGCTTCTTTCATCCCCTAATTTTCAAAATGTTCATTTTTTTCTCTGTACAAATCAGTAAATTTTGTTAACATATTAAATATCTTTATTTCTTTACAGCGTTATAGTACATTGATTTTATATTTTTGGAGGGAGAAAAATGTACCGTGCTCTAAATTTTAATGCAGGTCCCGCGGCCCTGCCGGAAGAGGTATTAAAAAAAGCGGAAAAGAATTTACTGAATTTCAGCAATACCGGGATGGGCATAATGGAACTAAGCCATAGAAGCAAAGAGTATCAGGCAGTACATGATCAGGCAATAGCACTATTGAGAAAACTGCTGGCCATTCCGAATAATTATGAGGTGCTATTTATCCAGGGAGGTGCAAGTCTCCAGTTTTCAATGGTTCCGATGAACCTGCTGGGAAAAGATCAAGAAGCCCATTATATCCTCAGTGGCTCCTGGTCGGAGAAAGCCTTAAAAGAAGCAGATAAAATTGGCGACACCGTTATTTCTGCCTCCAGCAAGGATCAAAAATACCGTTTCATCCCAGCATACAATCAGGATAATATTCCTGACAATGCCGCGTATCTTCATATTACCAGCAACAATACAATTTACGGTACCCAATGGAAAGAATTTCCTTCTAATGAAAAAACACCACTTGTAGCAGATATGTCCAGCGATATTTTAAGCCGTCCATTGGAAGTGGAACAATTTGATATGATCTATGCAGGCGCCCAGAAAAATCTCGGCCCTTCCGGTGTAACAGTAGTCATTATCCGAAAAGAACTATTACAAAGATCATCAGAAAAGCTCCCTGCAATGCTGAATTATAATACGTTTGCCAATAATAACTCTTTATATAACACACCTCCAACTCTGGCTATTTATTTACTGTCCCTGGTGCTTGAATGGGCAGATAAGATAGGCGGCCTGCAGCAGATAGAAAAGACAAATGAAAAGAAGGCAAAAATCCTATATGATGTTATAGATGAAAGCGAAGGCTTTTACATAGGACATGCTCATAAAGACAGCAGATCCCTCATGAATGTCACTTTTAACCTTCATAAAGAGGACCTCTCAAGGGAATTTCTGCACCAGGCAAATGAAGCAGGGTTTGTTGGACTCGGTGGACACCGTTCCATAGGCGGCTGCCGCGCTTCCATTTACAATGCTGTGCCAGAACAGCATGTTGAAAAACTGGCCGCATTTATGAAAGCCTTTAAGAATAAAAATTAAAAATATAACACCTTTTTATCCCGGGTATATGTGTTATAATGAGTTAAAGTTTTTCGCTGCAGGCAAAGAGTGCACTGCAGGAGAGACGAACAGAGCTTAGTCAGAGAATAGCAGAGGAGAGATTAGAAATGAATACAAAAAATTTAGTAGCCTTATCCCTATTAGTCGGGATGGGCGCAGTGCTTCATGCCGTTGTTCCAGGCTTCTTTCTTGGGATGAAACCCGACATGATGCTTACCATGATGTTTTTGGGCATAATCCTTTATCCAGACAGCAAAAGCGTTTTGCTTTTAGGTTTGGTTACAGGCCTGATATCCGGGCTTACCACAACTTTTCCTGGAGGATTAATCCCGAATATTATTGATAAGCCTGTTACTGCATTCACCTTTTTCGCAATGTTCCTGATCTTACAGAAATTCCGGAAGAATATCGCCAGTGCAGCTGTCTTAACAGCAGCAGGAACAATTGTATCCGGAATTGTGTTTTTAACTTCCGCATACCTAATTGTCGGACTGCCAGGGCCATTCGCTGCATTATTTGCAGCAGTTGTACTGCCCGCAGCTGCAGTTAACACGGTGGCAATGATTATCCTTTATCCAGTAGCACAATCAATTGCAAACAGAACGAAGCTGACTCAGCAGACGATCAGCCAGTAATAGACAAAGCCCGCGAAATAAGCGGGCTTTTTATATTTGCATTATTGGAAACTCCCTACAATCATTCCCAGCAGGAACAACAGTGCACCGCCTGCTGCTAGAGCAGCTGCCCTTTTTTTCAGAACATACTTCGGAGGATAGACTCCGGGTTTCTTTATAGAAAGAAAAAAATGAATACCTCCTAAAAACAGCACCACACTCAATGCAAAAATCCCAGCCGCCGCTCCGGACAACCTCTCTCCCCCTTTCGCTTTATATCCCTCTACTGAATTGTATGCCTGTATCCCGGGAGCTATGAGGATATGGTTTACCCTTCTATATTTTGTGATATAGATATAGGAACGGGCACTTTTCATTTTCTGCTTTATAAAAATGAGTAATGCAGTAAAATAGACATATAAACAAGATTTTGAGGTGATCATTATGAAAGCCAAATCGCTATTGCTTGGATTATTAGCAGGCGGCGCTGCAGCCGGCATATCTACCCTATTGACCGCACCTGCTTCAGGAAGGGATACAAGACAGCAGTTAAAAGAAACCACAGACACCCTGAAGGAGCAGCTGAGCGAATTAAAATCCGAATTGCTGGCCATAAAGAACTCAGCATCATTTGCTTCGAAGGAAGGAAAAACCGCATTTAAGGAATTCTCAAACGACATTAAATATTCAATCAGCAACTGGAAAAACGAAATCCTTCCCCATCAGCACAAGCTGCAGAGAGAATTGCAGGAAATTGAAGCAGCCATCCATGAGCTTGAAACAAATTTAAATAAAAAGTAATAAAAAAATCCTTCTTTTTTCTTTAGTTAAAAAGAAGGATTTTTTTATTTTTGAACGAAAACCAATATATTATGAAAATGCTTCAAAATTTTATAGATCTTTGAACAAGCTCTCATCCCTTGTCCTTAAGCCTTTTATAGAAATATATAATTATATTTCTAAAAATTTTGTAAATTTATATCTTTATTAATTTTTGTTTTATTGGCATAATGATACTATGAAAAGAAAAATGAACTTCTGGCTGTTTGACCAGAAATAATTAATTTTACAAAGTAGGTGAATTTTTGAATGTCGGATAAACCAGTTTCTATGAAGGAAGCAATGATCTTCAGCCAGCGAGTGGCACAGCTGAGTAAAGCCCTGTGGAAGTCTATAGAAAAAGATTGGCAGCAATGGATAAAACCCTACGATTTAAATATTAATGAACACCATATTTTATGGATTGCCTATCATTTAAACGGTGCATCGATTTCCGATGTTGCCAAATTTGGTGTAATGCATGTTTCAACTGCATTCAATTTCTCAAAAAAGCTCGAAGAACGAGGTTTTCTTCAGTTTTCAAAGAAAGAAAGCGATAAAAGAAATACCTATATTAAATTGACTGAGGATGGAGAAAAGGTATTGCTAAGTCTTATGGAAACCTATTCACCTGAGAAAAATGCCGTGTTCTCAGGTGCGATGCCATTAAGGGAACTGTATGGGAAATTTCCAGATATCATTGAAATTATGGCGATAGTCCGCAATATATATGGTGATGATTTCATGGAGATTTTTGAAAAGTCCTTTGCTAATCTTGAAAATCAATTTGATGAAGATGAGGGGAAATTAAAGAAAAAACCAACAGCACAAAAGGAACTTGTTTAAATAAGTTAAGTTCCTTTCTTCATTATGTAAACCCTTACAAAGCGAATGCATAATATTCGCTTTGTATTTATAAATTCAGTTGCTCACAGTTTCACATTAATTTAATTATATTAAAATTTTATTCGACAAAATGTGTTAGTATTCCCTATTGATTTTTTTATTTATTCATCGTAAAGTATCTTAAGTGAGTTTGAAAGATTACTATTTTACTCCTTTTGGAGGTATTTTTATGATGAATTGCTGGAAGACGATTAACTTCACGAAGCAATACGGATCGCAAAGACTTTTTATACTGTCTTCCTTAACCATGCTGGCTACTTTCATAATTACATATGTTCCTGCAACATATGTATTTGTGCCAGGTTCCTTTTACGATAATTATTTCATTTTCTTGGCAGCCGGTTTATGGCTGATGTATCCTGTGCATAAGCTGATTCACTTTCTGCCTATTGCACACCTTGGAAGTATCGTTAAAAAACAGCTGACAATTAAATATGGCTTTATGCCAATTATATATATTCGAATAACGGAGCCTATTTCAAAACGGCTTTTCCTGACTGCAACTCTGGCCCCTATGCTTATTATAAACAGCATGCTTCTGGCTGCTTGCTTTATTTTTCCGCACTATGTTCATTATTTAATAATCCTGTTTGCTTTCCATGCAGGCTTATCTTTTTCTGACATTGTGTGCGCCAAAAATGTGCTGAATGCCCCAAATCAATCTTATGTTGAAGAAAACGAAGATGGGTTTGAGATATTGCTTCATTCGAACCAGTAGCATAAGCATAAATCCCGGGTATCCTGACAAAGGATACCTTTTACTTACCGGACAGGCAATCTTTATTACTATCTTTTTTTTGTGAACTTTGATATTGTAAATAACAGACAAAACATGTAAAAGCAATAATATGACTGCCCAAGGAGGGAATCTTGGATGATCTCCATCTTTATTATTTTTGCCGTTTTTATTTTATTTTATATCAACAAGATGACAAATTCGCTTTGTCTCCAAAAAGAGATTCCTGAGGAACGGCAGCCCAAAGTATTCAGAACCATTAACATTCTTATTACCATATTGCTAATCTCTTCTTTTGTAGAAATCTTGTATGCTTAGGATATCCTGAGAGCTCTTAAAAATGAGCAAAAGCGGCGGAAATATTCCGCCGCTTTTATATATACATCAAAAGCTTAGCAAAAACAAGAAGCTCCAATGATGATTAACAAAATGAACAGCACGACAACTAACGCAAAACCTCCGCCGCATCCATGTCCTCCAGACATATGGTTGCCTCCTCTCAAATTCCGGCACAGGGCCCTTTCAATAGACCCTATGCCCACCATAGATTTACAGCCACGCACAGCCTACAATAATTAATAAAATAAACAATACAACGATTAACGCGAAACCTCCGCCGTATCCAGCACCCATGGATAACACCTCCCCTTCAGGTTGCTACCATATCCTATTCATTTGCCTCTGTGATCGGATAGGCTTCTATCCCGGCTATCCTAACTTTTTTAGGCTGCTTTGAAACCTCCCATCAGAGGGTTCCATGTATCATATGTACAATTGTCCTGAATGGGATGGGCGAATACCCAAATTTTTTAAAAAACACTGTGTTATAGACCAAGCATTACTTTCTTCTTTTGTTATTTTTTACATTTATGGTATAGTAGGGATTGTGATAAATGCAGGCTCAGTGAAGACAATTGCTGTTATTTATATGTATAAAAATTCCAGCCCCAGCTCTCCAGAGCCGAATTGAAAATTAATTTAGGAGTGTTCAACATGAAAAAATGGATGCTATCCCTCTCCATTGCAGCCGGAGTAATTGGATTAAGCGCATGCACCAGCAACGGCGGCGAATCAGGAGATGTAGTCGTTGAAACAAAGAGCGGAAACATTACGAAGGACGAGCTTTATGAAGCAATGAAGGAAAAATACGGCGAACAGGCGCTCCAGGAGCTCATTTATGAAAAAGTTCTTTCTGATAAATACGAAGTAACAGACGAAGAACTTAATGAGAAAATCGACGAACTAAAACAGCAGCTTGGCGCAAACTTTGAGATGGCGCTTATGCAATATGGCTATAAGGATGAAGAAGATCTAAAGAAAACTTTCAAAACAGGATTGCTTCAGGAAAAAGCAGCTATTAAAGATATTGAAGCAACAGAAAAAGAAGTTAAAGAATACTATGATAACTACAAGCCGGAAATTAAAGCACGCCATATCCTTGTAGAGGATGAAAAAACTGCAAACGAAGTAAAGAAAAAACTGGACGAAGGCGGAAAATTTGAAGACCTGGCCAAAGAATATTCAAAAGACCCAGGGTCTGCTGCAAATGGCGGAGATTTAGGCTGGTTCGGCCCAGGTAAAATGGTGCCTGAATTCGAGGAGGCTGCTTATGCCCTTGATGTGAACGAAATCAGCGCTCCTGTTAAATCTGAGCATGGTTTCCACATCATCCAAGTAACAGAGAAAAAAGAGAAGAAATCATTTGATGAAATGAAGAAGGAAATGGAATATCAAGTGAAAGTGTCCAAGCTTGACGGCGATAAAATTCAGCAGGCAATGGATCGTGAATTAAAGGCTGCTGATGTTGATATTAAAGATAAGGAACTAAAAGGAGTTCTTGATGAACCGAAAGCAGGCGCAGAAGGTGAAGCTGGAACTGAAGAAAAATAGTGAATAACGGGGCTCCATGCTGGAGTCCCGTTATTTATGTGTTTTTTATACTGATTCAAATCAGCCTGCAGATTGCTGAGCGGATTTCCGGTCTTCTTTTTCCCTTTCAAGACGCTTCATATAAATTTCACCCTCGCGTTCAATGCTGTCCTGCTCCACCTTTTTCTCTTCCCTGCCCGTCGTTACCGCCATATATGCACTTACAACGATTCCGGCTGCAACAAAATATACCCAAATTGGAATCATCATTTTCCCCTCTTTCTTTTCATAATGGTTGTCCATTTATTAAAAATGTATGCTAAACCAGGAAAAATATGATAGACAAGAATAAGAAAAGCGCTGGAGCTAGACAGTTACCCCGCTTCAAAATTTATATGAATATCTATAAAAAAGCCATCCGTTCCCATTAGGAAGGATGGCAATAATTATTTATGAAAACTGGGCTTATAGAATGAACGGTTATCCAGAGCAAATACCCGCTCGGAAAATTCTCCCGGTTTCACCCTCTCAAGGGCTCTATCGAGCATATTCATTTTCGCATCAATATTATCAATGTAATGGAGAATTTCTGCTTCCTTAATAAGCGGAGGTTTTGGACTGCCCCATTCCGCTTTGCCGTGATGGGATAAAACCATATGCTGAAGAATCATGATCTCTTCACTGCTGATTCCCAGTTCCTCAGCAGCTTTTCCAATTTCATTGATCATGATGGTAATATGTCCAAGCAAGTTTCCTTCTATTGTGTAAGATGTTGAAATCGGTCCAGACAGTTCTGTAATCTTTCCTAAATCGTGCAAAATGACTCCAGCGTACAATAAGTCCTTATCCAGGCTTGGATACAAACCGGAAATTGCCTTTGCCAAATCCAGCATGGAAACTACATGATAGGCAAGACCTGATACGAACTCATGATGATTCTTCGTAGCTGCCGGATATTCAAGGAAGTCCTTTTGGTGCTTCTTCAATAAATGGCGAGTAATCCTTTGGATATTCGGATTTTTCATTTCAAATATATATTGAGTAATTTTACTCATCATTTCATCTGTACTTAAGGGCGCTGTTTCGAGAAAGTCTGCCAGTTTGACCGGGTCTGTTGGGGACGCCGGCCGAATTTGGCGGATTCTTAGCTGATTGCGTCCACGGTAATTTAAAATATCCCCAGCCACTTTTACAATGGTTTCAGGGCTGTAGTTTTTCGCATCATCATCAGACACATCCCAAAGCTTTGCTTCAATTTCTCCGCTTTGGTCCTGGAAAATTAGGGTCAAGAACGGTTTTCCATTACTTGCAATCCCTTTAGCTGCACTTTTGATTAGCAGAAAAAGCTCGATTTGTTCTCCTACTTCGTAATAAACAATTCCTTTTGACATACGCGCACCGACGCTCCCTTCACGAGGTTGTTTAAAAAGGGCACTAAGAAACAGACAGATCCTTGGCAGCCTCATTAAACATGCAATTCTATTAACCTAGTATACCACACAGGTCCTGCTCTCTCCTAAATTAATCATGTCTTTTGTCCGCCATAAAAACCCATTCACTTTTTCATGAATGGGTTTTTTGATAATTGCGGGTTACAGCAAAAGCAGCAATATTGGAATGAATAACGAAATGATAATTGCAGAAGTTGTCATGGCTATACACCCCATGGCACCTTCTTCCTCTCCCCACATGAGTGAACGGCTGGCTCCCAGCATCTGTGCTGAAGTACCCATTGCCAATCCTTTGGCAGCTTTACTATTTATTCCAAGCCACTTCAATAGGTTTGGTCCCATTGTAACGGAAAAAAGACCAGAAAATAGCACAAAGAAAACAGTAAAGGCCGTGGTTCCTCCCAGGCCATCCGAGACCGTTAAGGCTACCGGGAGTGTTACCGAACGCGGAATAAGAGATGCCATGACCTCCTGATTAAAGTGAAAAACCTGTGACATAATGTAAACCGAAAATATGCCTAAGGAGGTCCCGGCAAAGACTCCTGAGAATATTTTCTTAAGATGTCTTTTCATTAAGGGCCACTCCTTATATAAAGGAACCGCAAACGAGACAACCGAAAGCTGGAGGAGCAGTTCAAACAGACTGCTTCCTTTCTGATATACTGATAGAGGGATGTTGCCCAATAGAAGAAGGATAATCAAGAGTGCAGTTCCGGTGTATAAAGGATTTAGCCAGCTCTTCTTAAACTTCCTGAAAACTTGCAGGCTTGCGATATAACTGGCAAGAGTCATCAAGATGCACCCTATACTATTGAATAAAACAGAACTCATTTTTGGCGCCTCCTTCTTATGTTCTCATACAATTGAACAGAATACGCTGTGCCCAATAAACAGCAAAAGCTGCTTAGAATCAGCACCAAAAGGAAATGAAAATTTAATAGAGGAATAAAATTGGGAGATAAAAATAATCCAATGACAAAGGGGATAAACAGCAGGGTCATGTGTTTAATTTGAAAAGATGCTGCTTTCTCTATCCATTCTAATTTAATTAAATTAGTTACCAATAAGAGTAATAACATAAGCATCCCCATGACACTTCCAGGAAGCGGAATATGAAAAAACGCAGCCGCAAAATTCCCTGCAATCAGAAAAATAGCGAGTAACAATATTTGAATCAGCCAGGGCAAATGATTTTCTCCTTCCTAACCGCTTTTTATCATCTTACTGGATTAAAAAAGAAAAAACTTGATATTTGTAAGGTTTCTTTACACACTTTTTATAATACTTGTGACTTTTTGTAAGATTTGCTTACCATACATATAAAAAAGCTGCCAGTAATATTAGACAGACAGCTTTTCCTTTGCAACCGAATATATTTGTTCTTCCTGAAAATGCGGCAGAAGATGCTTATGACAGGTGAAAAATAAAATTTGCCTCCCTTTAAGTTTCTTTAAAAGGTTAATCATTCTTTCAGTTCGGACTTGATCAAAATTCACGAAGCTGTCATCTATAATAATGGGGAAGGGATACTTGCCATAAATCGTCATGGCGAGTGCCAGCCTAAAGGATACATATATCTGCTCAGCAGTCGCCTGACTCAGTTCTTTTGCTTCAAAAACCGCTCCTGTCTTGCTTTCTATAAGAAACCCGCTTCCTTCTTCTTTAGGAAAAATCCGTACATAGCCGCCATTGGTTAAAAAAGAAAGAAATTGCTCTGCTTTTCCCAGAATTTTGGGCAAACGTTCATTTTTAAAACTGTTTATCGTTCTATCTAATATATCCTTGGCAGCAGCATATTTTGCCCACTCCCTTGCTTCTTCTTCAAACTCAGATTTCAGCAAGGCGAACCTATGAAGGAGTTCTGCATAGGTTCCGCCCTCTTCAAGGATTTGAATTTCATATTTGACCTCTGCAAGTTTGCTCTGTAAGCCAGGAATCCTTTCCTGAAGCAGAACAGCTTCTTCGCTGACAGCCTGGATCTCTGCTTCTGGATTTATCACATTGGAATATTTATTAATTTCTTTCTGTGAAAAAGAGTTAAGATTAATTTGCTTGCGGACCTGTTTAATCTGTTCTTCCAGTTCTGCTAATTTCTGTGCTTCAGCAGCTTTTTCCCTGTACTCTTCGGCTGCATCGGTTCCGGCAAGGGAAATCTGATGTTCGTAGTCTTTTTGAAAGTGGCTAAGTTCTGCCAGCACTGTGCTGTGTTCTAGCTTTAACTCATGAAGAGCGGCTTCCCTTTCACCCTGCTTAATATGTTTTTCCGTTTCTTCCTTTAGTCTTTTTTTCAATTGATAGCCGATTTCCTGTACACTTCCCGGCTCGCTATCCAATAAGACTTCTAGCTTATGAAAAGCATGGAGCTTCTCATTGATTCCCTTTTCTGCTGATGCCTTTCTTTCAGCAATGTATTTCTTTTCCCTGTAGAGGGCTTTTAGCTGTTCAATCAGATTAAAAGCTTCACTCAAAAAGGTTTTGGAGATTTCATGAGGGAGAAATAGCTGTTTACCCAGCTGCAGCAGTTCATTTTCAAGTTCGGCACATTCATTCTCCCATTTTTCAAAAGAAGCAATGACCTTTTCGTATTTTTCATTTGCCTGTTCAAGCTGAAACTGAAATTGGATAAGCTGATTTTGCCGGTCGCTGTCTTTCTTCAGCTGTGCCTCCAGGCTGGCTGCATGCTGAATGTCAGGCTGCTTTAATTTATCAAGCAGTGAGCGTTCCTTTTCACTCAGAGCTTTTATCTCATTTTTAATGAAGCTGTCTTGCCCCTCAGGCTCTTTTTTATTTGCAATGGCAAAACAAAAGGCTGCACCTATAAATCCTGCACCTGCAATCACCCATGATTGGCTAAAAATTCCCCAGCCGGACAAAGCGGCAAAAAGTACTCCCAAAAACAAAAGCTGCCTTTTCTCCTGGTATTTTTTCTGCCGTCTTTTTTCCTGCTCCTTTTTTTCTGCTATCTGAAGGAACTGAAGTCTCTCCTGTGTATCCTTCAGTTCTTTTTCGATATTATGCCTATCTGCAGTGTGGTTTAATGTTTCCTTAATGGCTGAACGTTCCTCTTCCTTAAGAAGCTGTTCTTTCAATTCGCCAATTTTTCGTTCCGTGTTTTCCAGCACTGACTTTTCATCG
This sequence comes from Cytobacillus sp., assembly GCF_964223445.1. Taxonomy (NCBI): domain Bacteria; kingdom Bacillati; phylum Bacillota; class Bacilli; order Caryophanales; family Bacillaceae; genus Cytobacillus; species Cytobacillus sp. Next base: position 27,124 of record NZ_CAXQGS010000133.1, on the reverse strand, counting down.
ATAAATCGATCATCCAATTCCTGTTTCATTGCTTGAAGACGGTTTCGGCGAATGTGCGCATTATTAACCTTTTCCTTCATAAAAACACTCGTGTCAGCCTGTTCAAGCTGCTGTTCATCAATTCGGAGATGAAGTCTTTCCTGAATATTTAAAATTTCTTCTGTGATATTATCCAGCTTAATTGATAATTCTTTTTCTTCCTGGTTTAACTTCTCTAAAAACGGCAGCCCTTCAACAGCTGCATTGATGTGATGCTCATGCTTAAGGAGCAAATAATCCGGCTGATTATTCTCCAGCTCCTGTTCCAGGATAATTATTCTGGATTCCAGACTAGCTCTGCGCCCTTCGAGGGGCTGGATCATACTTTCGAGTTTCTCCAAAAGAGCAAGCCCATTTGCGGGGAAGGAAAGGTCTGTAAATTTTTCCCGTTCTTTAAACAGCTCTTGCTCCTCTGCTATTAATGGATATAGGTCCTGCCATTCTTTTAAACGGAGCAGCTCCTGCTGAGCTTGGTCCAGTCTCTGATGCAATCTGTTTAAATCGTTTTCAAGATTTTCTTTTTCACGAAGCAATGCCCAATACTGCTCATTATTTTGCTCCGCTTTTTTCAACTCCTGATGCAGCTGCTTCATTTCTTTTAGCTTTACATTCAGGGATGGCTTTTTTCCGTTCGGCTTAAAGCGGCTTTCCAATTCCTTTTGCAGTATGTTTTCCGCAGAAACCAGATGGTCCGTTCCCAGTGAACCTGCTGAAAACAAATACCTCCCCAAATCTTCACCCTTCATTTGATTTATATTTTGCAGCCCATGGATATTAAAGGAGAAGATAGATTGATACAGCCCTTTATCAATATGGTGAAGGAGATCGTGTAAAAGCTCATCCCCTCCCCTTGTTCCATCCTGAAGCAAGACACTGACATCTCCGGATGCTTTTCCTTTAACACGCTCTATGACCGCCTTCCCTCTATCAGGAAAAATGGCGGTAAGCCTGCCGCCGTATTTTGCTCCTTCCTTGGGCTCATACCTTAATTCCGATTGGATCTTTGCTGGAAAGCCAAAAAGGATACTATGGATAAAAGACATGATGGTAGATTTGCCTGCCTCATTTTCTCCGTAGATCACCTGCAACGATTGAATATCATTTAGTATAAAATCAGTAAGCTTTCCATATCCGTAAATATGTATATCTGTAATTCTCAAAGGTACACCTCCATTCAATATCCTTCAGTTTTGTATAGAAGATCCACAAGCAGTGCTTCGGCTTCCTCCGCGATTCTCTGTTTTTCATCCTTAGTAAGCTCTCCTATAAATCTTCTTGCCAGTGGATGTGCATACAAGATCAGAGGACTTTCGCTGCCCTCTGCAAAATGACCTGCAGTTTTAAAAAGCTCACTGAAAAAATCCGATTCATGTGCCAGCTTTTCTTTATTCCACAATCTTTTTTCGTTCACTTCTATACCGGAAATCCATACAAAGGATTCCTCTTCTGCCTCTTCCTCCTGCAAAGATTCGAGCAGCTCACCGCTCGTTATGCTTCTTAATTCATGATCAGACAAGCCTACATTTTTGAGTGTCAGATTTATGATTGTCCCCATCCTGTTTTGGCGCTTTTCTTCAATCAAACTTAAGCAAAGTTCATAAGTCTCCTGATAGCTTTCCGATTTTGAAGCATCTATTTCTGCATTCTCCCATATAACAGGAGCAGCCTCCAGAAACTCCGTCTTTGCACCAGAACTATCCAGCTCAACTAAATAGCATCCTTTGGGACCAGTTTCTTTCCGGTTCCTTCCCTGTATATTACCTGGGTAAATGACGGGTGGCAGGGAGATTAAGATTTCTCGTTTATGTATATGGCCGAGAGCCCAGTAATCAAAGTCCTTTTCAAGCAAATCATTTATTCGGAATGGGGCATATTGAGCGTGATCACTGCTGCCTTCAAAAGAACCGTGAAGGATTCCAATGTGCAGGTCAGCTCCATTTTCCCTGCTATATTGATCGATCATCCGTTCCGCCACATGTCTTTTAGGATAGCTGAAACCATAAAGGTGAACGGATGTACCATTTTTAGCAATATGCTTCGCCACTTCAACTTCATGGGAAAAGATATGGACATTTTCCGGCATAGGCAGGTGAGCCCATCTCCCATCCATATGATCATGATTTCCATGGACTGCATAAACAGCAATCCCTGATTCAGCCATCCGCTCCATCTCTTTCCGAAAACGTGTTTGTGCCCTTATACTTCTGTCTTCACCATCAAACAAATCTCCGGCTAAAATGATAAAGTCCACAGTGTGGAAAATGGCTAAATCAACTATTTTCGTAAATGCTTCAAATGTACTTTCCTGGAGCTTTTTGAAAATGGATGGAGGCAAATGCTTCAAACCGGACATTGGACTATCCAGGTGCAAATCAGCTGCATGAATAAACGTAACCCTTTTCATGTAAACTTCCTTTCATTCCTTTTCTCTCATTTTACCTCATCCAAAAAGCGAATGCACGTTCCTATCATAAATTAATTAACTATATGTGCCCGTCTGAAAATTTTCCTGAAGTTTGTTTTAGACTGGAAAGCTTGTGCATAAAAATGTACAAGTACTCTTTCCTCAAGGGCAAGTTTGCGGCTTCAGGGGAAATTTAAGGGCGGAGTGGTATATTGGGAATTGGAATTTATTTAAGTTATGTGTTTCTCGGACTATCCCTGGCAGCTCCAATCGGGCCGGTAAATGCTGTAAGGCTTGAAAAGGGGATTAAAAATGGATTTTGGCATGCGTGGATTGTTGGAGTGGGCTCCATGTTTGCTGATGCCTTTTATATGCTGGTTGTATACCTTGGTCTTGTCCATTTTTTGGACACCCCTGTCGTACAGATATTCCTGTGGCTTTTTGGAGGATTTATACTCTTATATACAGGGATTGAGAGCATTGCAAATGCCAATAAAATATCCTTAAGCTATGTGCGAAGCCGCGATTCATTGTTTAAATGTTTTTTTTCCGGATTTATTATGTCCATATCCAGTCCTCTTTCCATTCTGTTCTGGCTGGGCATCTACGGATCAGTTCTTGCAAAAACAGCAGCAGCCTATGGAAAAACAGAGCTCTTTTTATACAGTACAATGATTTTTCTGGGTCTCATGCTCTGGGATTTGTTTGTGGCTGGACTGACCACAGGGTTTCGCCGATTCCTTACTTCAAAAGGGATTATCATCATCTCGATTCTTTCAGGAATATCACTGATTGGATTTGGGCTTTATTTTGCATTCGAAGGGTTAAAGGCATTGTTTATTTAATGAAACCCCATTGAAAAAAGCTCCGTCACAAAAAGACGGAGCTTTTTTCGTATTATTCATTTTTAGTAAGCTGTAAGGCTTTTTTAATATCCTTAAATGAATTCGACTTTCCATACATCAATACTCCGCCCCTGTAAACTCTCGCTCCAAAGACGGCCAGTAATATAATGGCAGCCAGAAGGATTACGATTCCAAGAATTGGCTCCCATACAGGCAGTGACAGCATCCCCACTCTCATGAACATGAGCATTGGAGTGAAGAATGGAATATAAGAGGTGATTGTAACAAAAGATGCTTCCGGCTGGCTTAAGCCAAACATAGCAATCATAAAGCCTGCCACAACCATCATGGTCATTGGAGTAATCATCTGCTGAATATCTTCAATCCTGCTTACCAGCGAACCAAGAAAAGCAGCCAGTGTGGCATAAAGGAAATATCCAAGAATGAAAAAGATGAGTGCATAAGCGATGGTCGAAGCCGGAATGTTTCCAAAGCCAAAGAATTCAAAAAAGCCGCCTTCCATCGTATCAAGGTTTTGTTTGACTGAAAAATAGCCTACTAATAGAATAAGTGCCATCTGTGTCAGGCTAAGCAGCCCGATTCCCAATATTTTTGCGAACATCTGCTTGATTGGAGAAACACTGGATATTAAGATTTCCATGACACGGGAAGATTTTTCAGTTGCTACTTCCATGGCAATCATATTGGCATATAAGATTACTGCAAAATAAATGATGAATAATAGAACATACACAAGCCCTCTTGCCTGATTCAGTTCTTCTTCTGTTTTGGCGTTTTCTTCAAGAGCAGTCTTATCAAAAGGCACCGGCTCATATAGCTTGCTTAATTGCTCTGGACTAAGATTAATTTGGGTGGCAGCCATTTGTGTTTTCAGCTGCTGCAGCCCGCCCTGCAATTCGGATGGGATGGCTGAATCGGCTATGCTTCTGGCTTTATAGGCCGCTTCAGGGAGCTCATCGGTGCTAAAGGATAACAGTAAAAGCCCCTTATAATCTCCATCTTTAACAGCAGTTTCCCCTTCTGCCTCAGACCCTTTGTATGCAATTAAAGTTATCTTGTTATTTAGAGCATCCATTTGCTCCTGAAGAGGAGTTAACAGCACACCAGTCTCATCGATCACTGCAACTCTTTCTTCATCATCTTTATTAAAATAATCAATAATGCTTGATAAGTTGGCAAGCCCTGCAACAATCAACACAGTTATGAGAGTTGTTGCAATAAATGACTTGGTCTTCAGCTTGCTTAAATAAGTATGAAGAAGGATAGTCATAAAATTACTCATAGGAAGCACCAGCCTTTTCTATAAAAATATCATTCAGGGATGGCTCTTCCAGTACAAACTTACGGACAAAACCCTTCTCAGCAACCTCCCTGAAAATGCCTTCAGCTGCTTCTTCTCCGGAAATCTGCAGCTGAATCCCCTCAGCTGTCTGTCTGGCTTTCACTACTCCCCTGCTATCTGCCAAAAAGCTTAAATTATAGTCTGCATGGATAACAAGATTCTTCCTGCCAAAGGAGCGTTTAATTTCTTTTAGAGACCCGTGCACAACTGGCCGGCCTTTTTGCATGATGCATAAATGCTCACAAAGTTCTTCTACATGCTCCATCCTATGGGAGGAAAAAACAATCGTTGTGCCGCTATCCTTCAAATCCTGTACAGCATCCTTCAGCTGTTCTACATTCACCGGATCCAGCCCGCTGAATGGTTCATCCAATATCAAAAGCTTAGGCTTATGTATAACTGCAGTAATAAACTGTATTTTTTGCTGGTTGCCTTTTGATAGTTCTTCAATTTTTTTATTGGCATATTCGGGAACCTTAAAGCGCTCAAGCCAATATGTTAATTCCTTTAAACAGTCCTGCTTTGCCATCCCCCTCAGCTTAGCTAAATATACTACCTGATCCTTGACCTTCAGCTTTGGATATAGGCCTCTTTCTTCGGGAAGATAGCCTATCAGCGGACTGGTTGAATAATCGATTGGATTTCCATTCCACGTAATCTTTCCCCCGCTGGGATCCAATAGCCCCAGTATCATCCGGAAGGTAGTCGTTTTACCGGCGCCATTCGCCCCCAGAAACCCAAACATCTCGCTCTCGGGAATAGATAGAGATAAATCATCAACTGCAGTAAACTTACCAAAACGCTTTGTTACATGTTCAAGCTCTAATGCCATATCGAACTCCTCCTTTGCCTAATTGGTAATACGGACATAACATAAAAAAGGTTCACTATTTTTTAAAATTTAGCATTTTAATTTACGGCATTTCTTTTAAAAATATTTTGCACATTTATAAAAACTATGCAAGAATAATAGTAACTATCTGAATTTTATAATAAAGGGGTATCTTATTATGAAAACGTACAAGCTAACTGCATTTGAACAGGACGGAGAAAAGATTTTGGATGAATCCTTCCAGGCAGCTACAGATGACGCTGCAAAGAGTATGGGAGAAAACCTTCTTAAGGAAAAAGGATTGGATGAAAAAACGCACCGCTGCACCTCTCCGGCCGGCAAGCTGATTTTGTTTCATAGATAGTAAAAAAGCAAAGGGCTCAGCTCTTTGCTTTTTCTTCTTGCCGTCATTATTTCCCCTTAAACACAGGCTTTCTTTTTTCAATGAAGGCCCGGATTCCTTCTTTGTGATCCTCTGTTTGCCTCATTTTATGCTGGCCGAGCTTTTCAAGTTCAAGCACTTTCAGCAGGAGCGGCCGGTTTTTATCTGCAAGAATTTTTTTTGTCTTAATCATTGCTTCAGTTGGGCTGTTAAGCCATTTGCTCAATTTTTCATCAACAGCGGTATTTAATTCAGCTTCGGCTATTTCGTGAATCAGCCCCATTTGTAAAGCCTCATTTGCAGTCAGCACTTTTCCTTCCCAGATTAAATGCTTAGCTTTATCCTCGCCAATGCGCTGCTGCAGGAAGAAGTGCGACCCTCCATCAGGAATTAATCCAATTCCAATAAAATTCATGGCAAGCTTGCTGCCCTTATCTGCCAAAACATAATCAGTGGCCAATGCCAGGCTTAAGCCCAGACCAGCAGCTGCCCCTGTTACAGCACTTATTGTCAGCTTCGGCATGCTATAAAGAGTTACAACCAGCTCGTTGATACAATCCATCACCACCGGGAAATCGCTTTCATTTGTTTCCAAAAGCATTGTTTTAATATCCCCGCCTGAGGAAAATGCGCGGCCCTTTCCTTTTAATACAACGATATCCACATCATCCATTTGGCTTATATCCTTCATAGCAGTCAAGAGCCCCTTAATCATTTCCACATTCAATGCATTCAATGATTCCGGCCTGTTCATCTCAACTGTGGCTACTCGGCCATCAAGCTGTACGCTGACAGTATCAGTTACAAAGTCTGTTGTCAAAATCCTTTCCCTCCTTTTTGTGCTTCTTTTATTATAAAGAGTATTATTATATTTAAAAAGTGTTTTATCTAAAAATTTTTAATTTTGTCACTTATTCAAGTTTTTGCTGTAAATCCAAACTATAGCAGAAATTAAGTAAGTTTTAACGTTCCAAAACCTGCACTAAAAAACAGCATCCGCAGAAGGATGCTGTACTTGGCCCTTATTACTTTGCATTACCTGTATATTCTTTTTGGACCTGATCTCTTAATGCCATTTTCAGGAATTTCCCTACAGATGTTTTTGGTATTTCTTCAAAGAAAAGAATTTCATCCGGAAGCCACCATTTTGCAAATTGCGGCTTCAGGAATTCATAAAGTTCTTCTTTTGTTGTCTGCCCTTTAAATGGCTCTTTCAGCACAACGCATGCCACCGGTCGTTCCTGCCATTGCTCATGCGGTACAGCAACAACCGCTGCCTCAAATACCGATTCATGAGCCATCAAGGCATTTTCGATATCAACAGAAGAAATCCATTCCCCTCCGCTCTTAATTAAATCTTTTGTCCGGTCAACAATCTTCATAAATCCTTCTTCATCAATGGTTACGACATCACCCGTGTAGAGCCAGCCATCACGGAACGCCTCATCTGTCCGCTCATCCTTGTAATATTCAGAAGCAATCCACGGACCTCTTATAGCCAGTTCCCCCATTTCCTTTCCGTCCCATGCTGCTTCCCCATCCTTGCCGGCAATCTTCATTTCCAATCCGGGTACAAGTATGCCCTGCCTGGCTTTTATGTCCAGCTTCTCTTCTGCTGACAACTCTTCCTGATAGCTTTTTAAAGTCGAAATAACAACAAGAGGGCTTGTTTCGGTCATTCCGTAAGCATGCATGAATGGAATTTTGTGCTTTTGCTCGAAAGCTTTAATCATGCCTTTTGGTGCCGCCGATCCTCCGCAAAGAACCGATCGGAGTGAACTCATGTCATATTTATTTTCATCAAGTTCTTTTAATAGTCCGAGCCAGATTGTCGGCACTCCGGCCGTTATGGTGACTTTTTCTGATTGGATAAGTTCAGCCAGGAGCTTAGGTGTAAAATATGGTCCCGGCAACACAAGAGTCGTTCCAAACCAGACAGCAGCAAAAGGCAGCCCCCATGCATTTACATGGAACATCGGCACTACTGGAAGGGCGATATCTTTCTCGCTTACCGCTGCACTATCTGCCATTCCAAGTGCCATACTGTGAAGGACAATGCCCCTGTGGGAATAGACGACACCTTTTGGGTTGCCTGTGGTTGCAGAGGTATAGCACATTCCAGCTGCCGAATTTTCATCCAGATCATCTGGATATTCATATGCACCGCTTGCTTCATTGATAAGCGTCTCATAATGATAAACCGGCGAAAGAGAAGTCTCCGGCAATTCATCTTTATCAGTCATAATAATGAACGCCTTGACCGTCTTCAGTTCATCCTTAACCTTCTCAATTAGGGGTACAATATCAGAATCAATCAGAAGTACCTTATCCTCAGCATGGTTAATTATATAAGTAATATGCTGAGGTGACAGACGTATATTAATCGTATGGAGGACGGCTCCGCTGCATGGAATGGCAAAATAAGCCTCCAGGTGGCGATGATGGTTCCACGCAAGTGTCCCGACCTTGTCCCCTCTTTCCACTCCTATGTTTTGCAGGCTTTCTGCCAGCTTCCTTGTACGTTCTGCAATCTGCTTATATGTAAATCTCTGAATTCCTCCGGCTGTTCTTGAAACAACTGTCTTCCTTGGAAAATACTTTTCAGCACGCTTTATCATTTGCGTCATAGTCAAAGGTGTTTGCATCATCATTACAATTCCCCCTCTTTAGAAAACGCTTACATTTGGATTCAAATAATTCTATGATCTTTATTACCTATTTCATTCTCTTTATTTTCAGGAATTCCTTTAATATTTTTCTAAATTTTCTAAAATATTTACTTTGAAAAAATCCCCGCCTATTCGGCCAGGGATTCGTGTTTATTAAAAAGTTCTTTTAATATTTTCAATTTCTCGTTTGCATAATGCTCAAAACTGTCATTATACGATTTAGGATCTTTCGGGTTTGCAAAATGAGTGATTTTCCCAGTCTGAGGATCAATGAATTTACTGGAGGCCCCGCATCCAAGCCCGATGATTGTCTGCTGTTCTTCCATAATCATGATGTTATAGATGCTTTCCTGATTCGGAAGGGCATAGCCGACATTTTCAAGATTGCCGAGAATATTTTTCTGACGGTAAAGATAATAAGGATGGTAATTATGCCCTCTTGTCCAATCCTCAGCCATGTCCATCATTTTTTCAATTTCTTCCCGCCCGGCAACTTTATATTTTTGCTTGTTCTTCGTCATTTCCGAAGCTCGTTTAAAGGATAAAGTATGAACAGTCAGGGATTCCGGCATTAATTTCTCAGTTTCATCCAAAGTATGCGAAAATTCCGGCACACCTTCTCCAGGAAGTCCGATAATCAGATCCATATTGATGTTATTCATTCCCATATTGCGAGCCAAATGGAACTTATCCACGGTTTCTTCCACTGTATGGTGGCGGCCAATGGCTTTCAGGGTCTCCTGAATATAGGACTGAGGATTGATGCTGATTCGGTCAATATTCCATTTTTTCAGCACCTCAAGCTTTTCAGGTGTGATTGTATCCGGACGGCCAGCTTCCACAGTGACCTCCCGTATGTTTTCTACATCTGGAAAAGAGTCATACATTTCCTCATAAAGCATATCCATCTCTTCCGCCGTAATGCTTGTCGGAGTCCCTCCTCCATAGTAGACAGTAGTAATTTTCACATCATTTTCTTTCAGCCACTCGCCAATTTTGCGCATTTCAAAATGCAGGCCGCCAAGGAACGAGTTAACAGAACCCTGCCTGCCATTAATCGCATATGCAGGAAAAGTGCAGTACGCACATTTTGTCGGGCAGAATGGAATGCCAATATATATACTGACTTCATTTTTTAAGTCATAAAGATCCGGTACGACAGCAAGCTGCCTGTTTACAATATTCTGCATAAGCTGGATTTTTTCATCTGTAATCAAATACTCTTCCTTCAGCTGCTGATGGGCTTCATGGAGAGGTGTCTGATGCTGTATAGCACGGTGAAGCAATTTTGTGGGACGTACCCCAGTCAGAATTCCCCACTTCTGGGTAATGCCTGTCCAGTCCTGCAAAACAGTCAGATATACATGGGATACTGCATTTTTTATTTGTTTGAAATTCTCTTTTTCTGACTCAGCCGGAACGAATTCCTTCTCAAAATTCGCTGAAAGATTCTTTCCATCTTTATCAGAAAGCTCTGCAATGGCCTTAATGTGCTTTCCATGTTCAAGCTGAAAATTAATTGTCAAATCAGCTGCAGCATTCTCACCCATCAACACTGCACATTCTTCAAAAAAGAGGTTCCCGATCAGCCGGAGCGGCCGATGGAACCGTTCATCCTGTATACCTAAAATTGAAATGTTCAAATCGATCACCTTTTTTAGTAAATATATTAAATGTGCCGATGTCTTTTTTTGACGGCAGCTGTAAAGTGTCTATTTTTCATGTTGACAAACTTCTTTTAGTGTACAGAAATGGGGAAACAAGGTCAATATAGGCGGAATGATTCCTAATGGATTGCTTATATTATTTATGGTTCTTCTTCCTTTCTCCTTTGGCAATTTCACAAAGCAAAAAAAGAGCCGATTACCTAATCGAACTCTCTTTCATTGATTTTATTTTAATAGATTCATTTTCTTCAGAAAATCAATTGGATGCTGCTTCCGGAAATGTTCTTTAACCATGTAGCTTACCCCGTTCTGGTTATTGGATCGGGTCAGCCAGTCGGCTGCTTTTTTTACTTCCGCAGGGGCATTTCCCATAGCCACACCGAGACCGGCGGCTTCAATCATTTCCAGGTCATCTGCCGAATCGCCTATAACGACCATTTGGTTTCGGGATATTCCGAGATGTTCACATAAATAAAGCAAACCATTCAGCTTTGAAACTCCGGCAGGAACGATATCCATCCGCAGATCACCCAGCTTAATGACTTCTACATTTTCAAACATGCCCCTAATGGCTGCCTTGGCATCCTCAAGGTCTCCTTTATCTTCAAAATACACTTCAATTTTTGGCGGCGTGACCGGCTCATCTAGAATGGTGTCACTTAATGAATCCACAAATTGCTGCGAGTAAAAAATGGGATCCCCGGTTGTAAAAACCGTTTTAGCAAGCATATTGGTATTTAGCTTGGTTTTGTTGGCAAGGGAATATTTTTCGTGCACCAGCCTGATTTGACAGGTAAAGCCTTCAAGCAGGCGCACGATTTCATACGTTTCATCTTCCTGTATCCTTTTTACATATATCGGCTTTTCCTGAGAAGCTGCAATATAAGCCCCCCTGTGTGTGACCAGTAAAGAATTGATTTTCAATGCTTTGGCCGCTTTTTTCGCGGATGGAAAACTTCTGGATGTGACAAGTGTTACATAAATTCCTTTTTGCTGCACATATTCAATGGCTTCTTTTGTTGATTTATGAAGTCTTCCATTTGATTGGAGTAGTGTTCCGTCAATATTTAAAGCAAGCATTCTGTATATCATCCAATTTGCCCCCCTCTTCTCGGTGTAAAATTGTCCTATTACACTTTTATGAAGGGAAGGATTGGAATAGAACATGACATGGACAATGCAGAAATTTTTTATAGCTTTTCTGTGTTAGTGAAGGCGTTTGTCTGTTTTCATAGATCAAATGATTTAAAGAATTATAAATTAGTCATTTACAATTTGGATGCTCCGTATTAAGATGGAGTCAATAAAAACTGCATATCTTATTTTGCACTAGGGGAGCTTTTTGGCTGAGAAGAACAATCCGTTCTGACTCTTATCACCCGATCTGGATAATACCAGCGTGGGGAAGTGCAGGTGAACGGCTATCATTTCTAGTGTATTGATATCATTCAACTGCATTTCCTTATGGGAATGCAGTTTTTTATTTTCATTAGGCTCTTTTCGTGTAAATTGTTGTTTTTCGCTTATTAATGTTGTCCGTTGATTTCCGCTCCAGGCTGCTGGCTTTCCGCGGGGCGGGCGGTGAGCCTCCTCGACGCTGCGCGTCTGCGGGGTCTCACCTGTCCCGATACTCCCGCAGGAGTCTCGCACATTCCGCTACAATCAACTCAGTAAATCATATACAAAAAGCAACAAACCTTGCGAAAATAGCCTTTCATGAAAACTAAACTAGGAGGATGGAAAGATGCAGGAAAATTTTCTATGCGGAACAAGCGAGATTACAGGGTGCAGGTTTTCAATTTATCCAATGACTGACAGGTTTGTGGATGTAATTTTATCTGCTCTAAAAGAAGTGGATACAAGCAAGGTATGGATGGATACAGATGATGTGAGCACTTGTGTTCGCGGCAGATCCATTCATGTTTTTGATGTGGTCAAAGCTATTTATCTTGAAGCTGCTAAGCATGGTGATCATGTGGTATTTAACGGCACATTTTCAAATGGCTGCCCTGGGGATACTGCCGGAGATGCTTATCTTGCTGAAAATGAAGAGAAGGCGAATGAAAAAAAATCTGCTGGAATCAGCCAGGAAGTCGCTGTACAGTTCGCACTGTATCCGATGGGGATTCCTTCATACATGAACGTCATTATGGAGCAGGTCGAGCTCGCAAAGGATCAGGGAACATTTACTGAAGGTGTCCATTATGCTTCAAGATTAGATGGAGATGCACATGCTGTTTTTAAAACGCTGGAAGATGCATTCCAAAGCTGTAAGAAAAGCGATTCTACTCATATTGTCATGACAGTGAATATGTCTGCGAACAGTCCTTCCAAGAAGGGGGCTGTGTAATATGCTCGAAAAATGGAAACTTCGTGAGGTCATTGTCCTGTCTGTACTCGCTGTTGTGTTTGCAGTTGTATACCTGGTGTTCATGCAATTTGGGAACGTGTTATATGGGATGTTTGGCTTAATCGGCTATGATCTGATTTTTGGCATTTGGTTTATTGTTTCAATCATCGCAGCGTACATAATCAGAAAACCCGGAGCCGCCTTTTTATCGGAAACCGTCGCTGCAGCCATTGAGGTCATGATTGGCAATGCAGTAGGCCCTCGCCTGATTCTTTCAGGCATGATACAGGGGATTGGAGCAGAGGCTGTGTTTGCGGCAACAAAATGGAACAACTACCGGACATGGGTTTTAATTGCTGCCGGCATGGGCTCTTCTGTTACAAGCTTTATTTGGGGCTATTTCATTTCAGGCTATGCAGCCCTCTCACCCGGTTATGTAACTGCCATGTTTTTCGTGAGACTGATTAGCGGCGCTTTGCTTGCCGGATTGCTGGGGAAATGGCTCAGTGAGAGTCTTGCAAAAACTGGTGCATTAAACAGCTTTCCTATAGGAAAAGAGCTGAAAAGGGGAAAATCAGAAAATGGCATTACAGTATAGCCAGCCTCTATTAATAACAGAACAGCTGTCCTTCCGTCATGAAGATGAGAAGAATCCTGTTTTTAAGAATTTGAATTTTAGTCTTTATCCAGGGGAAGCTGTTCTATTATTGGGCCCCAGCGGCTGCGGAAAAAGTACGCTTGCTTTCTGCTTAAATAAATTGTATCCGGAAGCCATTGATGGAGAACTGGAAGGCACCATTTCTTTCAAGGGAAAAATGCTGGAGGAATTCCGGCCTGGTGAAATTAATCGGCACATCGGCATTGTGTTTCAGGATCCAGAAAGCCAGTTTTGCATGACAACAGTTGAAGAAGAGCTGGCATTCGGACTTGAGAATATGAAAACACCTCCTGAAGAAATTGAGAACAAGATTGATGAAGCACTGGAACTTGTTCATCTTCTGCCATTTAAGCATGCCTTAATCCACACCCTTTCGGGGGGACAAAAGCAAAAACTTGCACTCGCATGTGTATTGTCATTAAAACCGGATATCCTGATTTTGGATGAACCGACAGCAAACCTTGACCCGGCTTCAAGCTATGAACTTACCCGCATCATCAAAGAGCTTAAAGAGGAGCAATCCTTATCCCTTCTAATAATTGAGCACAAGCTGGATGATTGGATTGATTTGACCGACCGCTGCTTGGTGCTAAACCGGGATGGCGAAATTTTATTTAATGGAAGCACTGCCGACTGCTTTGATAAGTATGCAGAAGAACTTCTGCTTGAGGGTATCTGGCTGCCAAGCCCGGTAAGAGCCGGCCTATTAGGAAAAAAAGCAGGGATTTACAAAGGGGAAAAACTTCCGTTAACTGATCGGGAATTAATTGCTGGATTTGTAAATCCCTATGCTTCACTTCATATTTTAGATAAAAGGAAGACTATTCATCAAGGCTTTGAAGAACAGATCATCCTAACCGCAGAGAATCTTTCTTTTTATAAAGATGGGAAGGATCTGCTTAAAAATATTAGTTTTTCGGTTAAAAAAGGTGAATTTGTGGCAATAGCCGGTTCAAATGGATCAGGAAAAACAACGCTTTCCAGACTGCTGGCAGGATTATATGCTCCATCCAAAGGCAATATTCTTTTTAATGACCGCTCCCTTTCCCATTGGAAGGAACAAGAGTTAAGGCTAAAATTAGGTTACGTTTTTCAGAATCCCGAGCACCAATTTATTGCAGATTCTGTCTATAATGAAATTGCCTTCAGTTTAAAAATTCAGCGCATACCAGATGCCGATATACAAAAAATGGTTCTAGCTGTTCTGGACCAAGTGAACCTGCTTCAGCATGCTGACATACATCCTTTTTCCTTAAGCCAGGGACAAAAGCGGCGGCTTAGTGTTGCATCAATGCTTGTGAATGAACAGGATTTGCTGCTCCTTGATGAACCGACATTTGGACAGGATGCCAGGACTTCTGCGGAGCTTATGGGGCTTTTGGAAACAAAGATTCAGAGCGGAGGCTCCGTGTTGATGATCACTCATGACATGGAAATCCTGCATTCCTATGCTGATAAAGTGATTATCCTTTCAGATGGAGAGAAAATTTACGAGGGGGTGCCTGATTCATTGTGGAAGGAACATGAGATTATGAAGGTTGCTTCTCTAAAGGCTCCTTACTCAGAAAAACTCAGGAACGAAATGAGGGCTGTGAAAGGGAGGAAAAAGTTTGCTCTTACATGAATTTAACCCAAGCATAAAGGCCCTGACGGTGGTGGTCTGCGTATTGATTTTATCAATTTTCTTTGACCCGGTAACTCCTTTTCTGACCTTAGTGGTGACTGCAGGAGCCACCTTCATTTTCGGTAAGGTTTCTTTCAAAAGATGGATTTTGCTTTTCTCGCCATTTATCTTCATGGCTATAATATATATTTGGTCAGCTCTGATTTTTTCAAAATCTATTGAAGGAGAAACTATCCTATGGACATGGGGAATCTTCACATTGACTGAGGAGGGCTTTCAGCGTGCCCTTTCACTTGGAATGAGGGTTTTAAGTTTTACCTCGCTGTCCCTTCTGTTCATCTTAACCACTAAGCCGACAGAATTCCTGCTCAGTCTCATGCAGCAATGCCGCCTCCCTCCGAAGCTTGCATATGGAATCATGGCAGGCTATCGGTTTCTGCCATTAATGAAAGAAGAGTTTGAAATTATCAGAAGCGCCCACCGGATCAGGGGAGTACCCAAAGCCCGGACACTTTCGGAAAAAATGGCAGAACTTAAGAGGTATTCAGTTCCTCTTCTTGCCGGATCAATCCGTAAAGCTGAAAGAACGGCAATGGCGATGGAATCAAAAGGGTTTACCGGAGATAGAAACCGGGATTTCTATCATAAAATCACTGTTTCCTGGAAGGATTGGGCATATTTCGCCTTTTTTATAATAGCAGTGCTGGCAAGTGCCTATATTTCGTGGCTATTCGGGTTTCTTCAGCTTTATAATGGCGAACTTTAATAGTTGAGTGTTGTCTATGTGCGCATATTTTTTTTCTGTGCACATAGAGCCAATTTATGTGCGTAAAACTTTTTCAAGCCTATTCACAACGCAAAAAATACCTTAATTTACCATACACACCTATGAATAAATCTTATTTTCTCTCCTAAAGCTATGAGTGTAACAATCAAGAAAACTACACCAAAGGAGATGATTTACATGGCAAGAAACAGCAATTCTAATCAGCTTTTAGTATCAGGAGTCAGCCAGGCAATTGATCAAATGAAGTATGAAATCGCAACAGAATTCGGTGTGAACCTTGGCCCGGAAACATCTTCAAGAGCAAATGGATCAGTAGGCGGAGAAATCACAAAGCGCCTGGTGCAAATGGCTGAGCAGCAGCTTGGCGGAGCACGCTAGTCCTTCCAGGCAATCATAGTTAAATAAAATGCCGCTTCCAGCCAATCCCGGAAGCGGTTTTTTATTCTCCTATTTAAGCATTTCCAAAATATCTTCCACTGCCTCAAAAAGTGATGAAGCCTGGATATCTGCACTAGTTGGATCAGAGCCGATAAAAACAGTTTTACAGCCAGCCTTCTTGCCAGCCTCAATATCCCGCTCGTGATCGCCTACCATAATGCTCTCAGACAGATCAAGATTGTGCCTTTCCGCCAAATCCACCAGCATCCCAGCATTTGGCTTGCGGCATTGGCACCCTGCTTTCGGTTTATGAGGGCAATAGGCCACCTCTTTAATATTACCGCCTTTTTCTGCAACAAGCTCCTGCAGCCTTTCATGGATTCTCCTTAGCTCTCTTTCTTTTAAAAAACCAAGCCCCACGCCTCCCTGATTGGTCACAACAAAGATTTCATATCCTGCTTTGGTCAGCTCTGCCACAGCTTCTGCCGCCCCTTCAAGTAAATATAACTGCTCAGGCTTGTTAACGAATTTTACCCTGTCAGATAAAACCTCGTTCAAAACGCCGTCGCGGTCAAGAAAAATGGCTTTTTTCAAATTGCAGCCCCCTTACTGAAAAATCAACATCTATCATAAAGGTACCCAAACCTCGTCAAGTTTAATATGGATAATGCTTGTTCTTATAAAAAAACCCCCGAAATCAATTCCGGGAGTCTTCCAATGCTAATTATTCAACTGCACCATAAAGCTCTTCAAGAGGCTTCATGATAATTTTGTTCATTTCTGCAATCATCATGCTCATGCGCTGCTCTGCTTCCATAAGCTTTGAGATTTGGGCGTGCTGCTGTACAAGTGCGACTGTCTTTTGAGCCTGTTCTACTTCTTCCTGTGTAATATCCTGGCCCATCATTTGTTTTTGCTGAAGTTCCATCTGGATTTTACGGAAGTTATCAAACATTGCTTTTGCAGACGGATCTGCATTTACATCATCGTATGCTTGTTTTAGAGCCTTATATTCATCGCTTTCCCGCACCGCTTTTTCTAATTCATAGGCTGAATCATATAAATTTATCGCCATAAAAAAACACTCCTTCCGATTCTCGTTCAAAAGGAAAATCCATCTTCCCCATTTTGAACATCCACTACACTATAACAAACTATGAAAGTAAACGCGAGGCGATACCCTTAATTAATCAATATGGCTATAAATCCCTGAATGAGCCCGATAATCCCCCCAAGGAGGACCCCTAAATTAGTAATCATTTTTAACTCGCTTTTTATTATGGAAAAGACCATTTCTTCCAGTCGTTCCACAGAAAAATTGCTGACCTGTTCACGGACAATTTCAGCGAGACGAAGTCTTTCCATGAACATTTCAGTTTTTCCTGAAAGCCAATCAGAAAGCATCTGTACACTTTTAGGAGCCAGTACATCTATTAATACAGTCCTATAAGGGGCCATAAAAGATGAAATAGGCTTTTTAAATAAATTTTCCAGATTAATGACCTTATGGGCCATATTCTTTATTACTGAAAGAATCTGTTCTTTTTCAAGCTGCTCTTCAATAACTGCAGCTTCCATTTCAAGAACTTTACTCCACTCATTTTTTAAAAGGGTTGTAATCAAATCCGACGTTCCCTCATTATTTAAAAACTTTATGATTTCCGGCTGAATTTTATCTGCAATATTGATGTTCCCCATGAACATCTGCAGCATGTTGCTCAGCATGCCGCTGCGTTCACGGACAAAATCATCTGCCATTCTTTGTATTCTCATTTTTCCTTCAATGCTGGAAAAATAATCAATACCCTTTTGAAGGATCGTTGAACTGATTGCCGGGATTTTTTCATCCACTTTATCCAAAAGAGCCTGAGGGATAACTTCTTTAAGGGGGCGGCTGCGATATTCACTAATGATTTTTTCATATTTCTGCTCAATCAATAAGTTAATGCGGTTTTCTGTTTTCGCTTGCCCATCCGCGATTCCAAACGCTTCAAGAATGTCCTCTGCTGATTTTTCCGACAGCAGGATAGTTTCAAGCTCTTTTTGAACCAGCCCAGTCATATCACGCTGGAATTGAGCATTGATGAACTTTTTCTTGATGCTTTCTGGTGTCAAAAGATGGTTAACAACAAGCTTACCCATCTGATCAGCCATTTCATCCCTTCGTTTAGGAATCAGCCCCGGGGTAAATGGAACCTTCCATTTACCTATGTAAACAGCATTATAAGGTTTAAAGAGCATTTTAATAGCCAGGTAATTAGTAAACCCGCCAATGAGAGCTCCTATTAACATCATCAATATTATTGTTATTGCAATTTCCATTCTCATCTCTACCTTCCTTAAGTTACAAGCGCCTCTCCAGACGCACCATTTTATTGCCCAGAACATACGATATGGTATCAGCTTTTGCCTATTTTTTCATTATACAGTGAAAACTTCATCAATGGGAGTTTTGCACTTTCTGCCGCAGGTAAAATTCAGCATTCATTTTGCACCCTGCACTCGGCTTCCCAGAATAGGCTCAAATAAAGATAAGCAAATGAGGAATGATCATGTCAGTTTCTTTATTGCCTATTACGATTGTTCCGGTAAAGAAGTTTCAGGAAAATCAATTTCGCATTCAAATTAGCCATTCTCTCGTCCATTACTGGAATATTGATCTGCATATGCCGCATTTGCTGCGGATCGGCAAGCACACCATTCAGATAACCATTGAAGGAGCAAACATTACGAAAGATGAAGTTATTGTCAGTGATCTGCTTTTTCAGGAATGCTGCTTGCCAATGGAAGAACTCCATTTCGTTGCCAGTTACTCCAAAAAGGACTTTACTATTACTGCCGGACCGATTATAGGGCTGATGACAGATTTCAATGATAGCGGCGAAGAGCCTGACTTCCGCTCTATTCATTCTTTTTGCGATGAATTGCATGAGGTTGTTTCGAATATGGGTGGATTTTTTTATGTGTTTCACTTTCAGGACTTCAATCAAGGCAGTCTGCAAGGGTACTGCCTGCAAAATGGAAAGTGGATAAAACGTCCGGTTCCTTTGCCGAGTGTAATCTATAACCGGATTCACTCCAGAATGCTTGAAGCAAGTTCCGCATATCAATCATTTAAAAACAGCCTAATAAAATATAACATCCCTGTGTTTAATGACCGTTTTTTATCAAAAAAGGAAGTTCATAACCTGCTCTTTTCTGAGGATCATATGCAGCCTTATCTCCCTGATTCAGCCATAGCAGATGAACAAACCATCAAGGATATGCTGGCCAGACACAGATTAATATTCCTTAAGCCCATACACGGCAGCCAGGGCCGGAATATTATCAGACTGAGTTTATATGGCAAAGAAATCATGACAGAACTATCGACCGGAAAAGGCAGAGAGAATACACTCACTTTCAAAAATTATACCCGCTTTGCACATTGGTTCCAGCAATACCAAAATAATACAATTTTCCTGACCCAGCAGGCCATCCCTCTGCAAACCTATAATAACAGGCAGCTTGATTTCCGTGTGCTCTGCCACAAAAATTTTCAGGATATCTGGAAAGCCACTTCTGCGGTTGCAAGGGTTTCAGCTGAGCAGCAATTTGTTTCAAATATTGCAAGAGGCGGGGAAATCATGAAACCTCTAAGAATTTTCTCGATGCTGTCTGATCAGAAAACAGCGGTTCAGCAGCTGGCATTATTGAAGGAGCTTGCACTTGAAACAGCAATGATTATCAGCCAGAAATGCGAAGGGCTTGTCGGAGAACTCGGAATTGATATTGGTTTAGATGTAAATGGAAAACTATGGATCATCGAAGTGAATTCTAAGCCCTCCAAAAATTTCGAAGACAAAGAAAAAAGAGTAAGGCCCTCAGCCAAGGCACTGATGGAATATGCAACGGCTTTATCATTCATCCAAAGAGGAGGATTACAACATGCTTTCATTCGGAATCATGACATTGAATAAACGGAGTGAACAGTCATATTTTATGGAATTGGCCAAAAGAGCTAATGAATGTAATATTAACTGCTGCCGGTTTGTGCCTTCAGATATCAATCCTATTACAGAAAGAATTACAGGTGATTTCTTTAACCCTGCTTCAGGCGGATGGGAGCCAGCAGAATTTACAGTGCCCGAAATCCTTTATGACCGCTGTTTTTATGGAAATGATTCCCACTCAAAACAATGCATGTCCATCGTGAATTGGCTCAAGGCAAGAAATGACATCCAATTCCTTGGCTACGGCTTGCCTAATAAGCTTGAATTATATGAAATCCTGTCCTGCACAAACATTTCACCCTATTTGCTAAACACAACACCCTTTACTGGCGCCGACAGGTTCATAGGCAGCCTCCTGCCTGATCATCCCCT
Source organism: Cytobacillus sp. (assembly GCF_964223445.1). Lineage (NCBI taxonomy): Bacteria > Bacillati > Bacillota > Bacilli > Caryophanales > Bacillaceae > Cytobacillus > Cytobacillus sp. The sequence continues at coordinate 6,762 of NZ_CAXQGS010000133.1, read as the reverse complement.
CATCTTAAAACCCGCAAGCGGCTCACAGGGGCACGGAATCTATTATATTGAGAAAACCGGCAAAAACATTCTTGTTAAAACAGATAAAAAGAATGCTCAGGTTACCCGCAGCTTTGAAAGCGCTGAAAAGGCAGCGGGCTGGCTTAATAGCCTGACCGCAAAACGGCAGTACCTCTTCCAGCCATATGTGAATCTATCGAACAAGGAAGAACAGCCCTTTGATATAAGAATTTTGCTTCAAAAGGACAGGAATGGCACCTGGAAGGAACTTGGCCGGGGCATTCGGACGGGCAGAAATGGCGGCATCGTCTCCAATTTAAGCACGGGCGGAATCAACATTTCTTTTGAGGACTGGATTACTGAATACCCATCTTCATTGAGGAGTTTTCTTTGCGATGAGCTTAATGACATTATCAATACACTTCCCGCTGCGCTTGAACGAAAGCTTCCTCCGCTATTTGAAATGGGAATCGATATAGGAGTGGAAAACAACGGCTCTATTTGGATTTTGGATATCAACTCAAAACCAGGCAGAAAAACCATCCTAAACAGCCAGCCTGAAAAGAAGGAAGAACTATATACTGCTCCCCTTCACTATGCCAAATTCCTGGCAGCCAATAAGGAATTGGAAAGGAGAACGAATCATGAGAAAACAATATCAAATTGAAATTTCCGATTCAGCCTCCAAAACAGTTTATATTCCGAATGAGCTTAACCTTCATACTCATTTGACGAAACTGGCCTTTGGCACACATTCTGCAGATGCCGCTTTCTTACTCCAGAAAACAAAGAAAAACTCCATCATCATAAGTAAAGATTTGGCAGATGCACTGCATTTTCCTGACCTTAAGATTCCTCTGCATGCATTTGCCAATAAGGGGACACTGTACCTCGGCCCGCTCGTAGGAATCTTCACATCAGGATTCACCTCCTTTCCTTTGAGGCCAGTCGGGGATCGGACCCTATTTTTTGCCAAACTGCTTTCAGTCAAAAAAACGGTTGGAGCAATTCCGTATTTGTTCGGTGACCAGCATATCAACTGGGAACAAAGAACAATCAGGGGGCTTTTTTATCATGAGGAAGGATGGGAAACCTTTGAAGTGCCTTTTCCGAATGTGGTATACGATCGGCTTCCCAATCGAAAAAGCGAAAGAAGGATTGAACTTAAAGAAGTTCGTGACCGTCTGCAGAGAGACTATTTAATTCCCTGGTATAATCCTGGTTTCTTTAATAAATTGGATGTTTATGAAAGACTGCAGAACGATGATGATATTAATCACTATTTGCCGGAAACCCACCCTTTTTCTTCATTTTCTGTCATTGAAAGAATGCTGGCTGATTATGGCCATGTTTTCCTAAAACCGATTAATGGAAGCCTGGGGCTTGGTATTCATCAAATTATTTATGATAAAAAGGATGGTCATTATTATTGCCGATATAGAGTGCGGGATGACAACCGGCTGAGAAAGTTTAACAGCCTGGAAAATTTGATGGGGAATATTTTTGCAGGGCGGAGTTTAAGCCGAATGCTTGTTCAGCAGGGAATCCATTTGCTCCGTTATGAGCAGAGGACTATTGATTTCAGGATTCATACGAATAAAGATGAGAATGGGGAATGGAAAGTAACAGCTGCAGCTGCAAAAATGGCGGGACCTGGCAGTGTTACAACCCATGTTAAGAGCGGCGGCGAAATAAAAACCCTGGATGAAGTGTTTGAATCGGATGCTGAAAAAGCAGCAGCAGTGGAAAAGCTGAGTGAGGCGGCACTAAAAATCAGCAAGGCCCTGGAACGAAGCATGGAAGGAATTATCGGTGAAATCGGCTTTGACTTTGGATTGGACCGAAATGGCCACGTGTGGCTTTTCGAAGCAAACTCCAAGCCTGGCAGATCTATATTTAAACACCCTCAGCTCCGTGAGTTCGATTTTCTTACCCGTAAGCTTTCGCTTTCATTTGCAGTCTTCCTTGCCGAAGCATCCATTATGAAACCTCAGGAAATGTACAGATGAAGATTTATTATGACTGGGCCAGCAGGAAGTGGTTCAGCAGCACCAGCTGTACCCTGGGAAGAGATCCGCAACCTTTAAGCACCATAAGCCCGCAGGCGGAACTAAATTCGATTCCCTTTTCATTGACAATGCAAAACGATAATGCAGGACCGGTGATAGGCATTCTGAGCGGAAAAGGAAAGGACCAGTCTATCGCCGGCAATGGCCCCTTATTTAAGGCACTGCAGAAAAACATACTTCAGCAAAATGGCGTTTCCTTTGTATTTACGGCAGAAGACCTGAAGGAGAATTCTGTGAACGGCTATATTTATTCTGTCCAGCAGGATAAGTGGATTGAGGCAAGATGCCCTCTTCCGCATCTTGTCTATAACAGGGTACCTTTCCGGAAAATTGAAAAAACAGAAGCCTTTCATAATGCGAGCCGTTTTTTTAAGGAGCATAATATTCCATTTTTCAACCCGGGATTTCTGGACAAATTCGAAGTTTTCCAGCTATTAATGGACTATCCTCCCTTGCAGGAGCATATTCCTGAAACCATTCTTGTGTCTTGTCCAAAAGAACTTAAGGACTTTATCCGCAAATATAATAATGTATACTTAAAGCCAGCAAACGGTTCCAAAGGCAAAGGGATATATCATTTAAGCCAGCTGGGAAAAGGAATACGAATGAAAGGTCTGCAAGATTCATTCAGCTACGCAGATTATGATATTTTTTGGAACCAATGGGATATTCTCCTGGCAAATAAACCTTATTTGGCACAGAAAGCGATCAGCCCAGCCAGAATTGATGGCAAGCGATTTGATTTTAGAATTCTGGCTCACTTCAGCGAAGGCAATTATTCTGTAACAGGAATTGGCATCAGGCAGTCTAAGGAACAGGATATTACAACGCACATTCCAAATGGCGGGGTAATTATTCCTTATGAAAATGTCCGTACGAAAGAACATGATGAGTTTATTCATACTGCAGCAGCGGAGGCAGGAAAGCTCCTTGAAAAGACGAAAGGTTTTTATGGAGAATACTCTATTGATGCAGGGTTAACTGACCAGGGCACTTATGTGATTTATGAAATAAATTCCAAACCAATGAGTTTTGATGAAGTATGGATAGAAGAAAAAAGAATTGATGAGCTGACCCGCTTATTTTTCTCGCTGGCGGGTTTCTAACAGACAAATAAAAATAGCCGTACACCCATAGCGTGCGGCTATTTTTATGCGATTTTTCACAAGTGCCACTCCAAAACCGCAAAAGGATTAATAAGTCGTTACAGGGCTTTTCGCTGTCTTCACTTTCTCTTTTTTTGAGGCACTTCCGGAGAATGATTTAAACTGGTCTTTAATCTTTTGGCGTGCCTCAGGGTTTCTCATTAAATAAGCTGCTCCAAGTGCCATGGCTGACATCATAAATTTATTGTTTCTTTTCATCATCTTTGCCTCCTTTTAATGTTAAAATGTTTCTACATCTATTCCATTCCCCTTATCATGAACATTAAACGGGATATTACAACTTCTGGAGGAATCCTAATGCTGACACACTTTCAGTTCAAACCTTTATATGAAAATAAACAATTGCCGGGATGGACATTTTCTTTTTATTTTAAAAAGCAAAAAATGACTGGCATCTATCATCCTGACGGAAAAATTGAATGGACATCCGGAGACCCTGCTGCCCAGGAGGAAGACTTAAAATCCCAGATACATGAGTTAATGTTATTTCATGTGTATGAATGAGAAAAAGTTGGAGGATTCATGCATGACCCTACAGCTCTTTTGGAAAAATAATCCCGCCAGGATATTTCATATAAAGGAGCGATTCAAACATGGATAAGAAACGCCAGGTTTCAGAGGACATGACCTATGAAGGCAGGGACAAAGCTTATATGGATATAGACAGAATTATAAACGAAGGTCTTTCTGGAGGCTCCGTTCATGGACGCGGTGATGATGTTAATATCGAACAGGCCAGGGAACTGCATAAGGAAGAACCTCCATATGAAGCAGAGTAATAAGAAAAGCGGAAGGCATCTGAATCCAGGCGCCTTCCGCTTTTCTATTTATCTGCTTTTCACAATCATATTCACTGCTTCCTGGATTGCACTCTCCGTATTTTTGCCTTCGTCATTAGCTTCCCGAATGCAAGTCTCCAGATTTTTAGCAACAATATATCCCATTGCACGGTCAACAGCAGAACGGACAGCAGATAATTGCGTTACAACATCCTTGCAGTGTTTTTCTTCTTCCATCATTCGGATAACACCCCGTACCTGCCCTTCCAGCCTCTTCAAGCGGTTTTTCATCTCCGGTGTATATTCCATGAGTCTCCCCCCTTACACTTTCAATTCACTTTATAGAAACATTCACAGATTAAGTTCATTTTTTCAATTAAATTATAACTGCTATAATATAAGAAACACAAAAATTTATCAAACTAAAGGGTAATGATATGTTAAAAAAATTACATGACCAATATAAGGGTTCTCTGCTTGAAAATAAAACACCTGATTTTAGCTTTAATGCTGATATGTACTGGCTTCATCATGAGGATTCTGGCCAATGGCTTGGCATCCCATCTCAAGAGGTATCTGCGGACAGTCTGATGGTCTTAAAAACTTTATTTGAATTCCATGACTGTTCCATTCACCATCCCCCCGCTGCCCAAGCCTGGTTTCAATACCTATTTTCAAATGGGGAATTTCCACCATTAGCAAAAGATGTTCCGTATAGGCTTGTCCAATTTAAAATGTCTGAGGGCGAATGGATCCGCGAGGATATGGAGGCTGCTTTTAAAGGTTTTTTTGAAAGGGAAATAATGATCTTATGGAACGGGCCAGCTAGCGGGGTCATCATTGAGGAAGCTAACGACCCACTTGCCGATGAAGAATTCCTTGCGATCTCCAACGCTTTTGAAAGTGATTTTTTTGTAAAAACATCCTTTTACATCGGCATCCCGAATAGGCTAAAGGCACATTTGCGCAATTATTTTAAAGAAGAACAGCGTTTTTTTGAGCAAGCCTCTTCTCTTCTTCCCGCCGAAAGGGTGCTAAAATTTGAAACGCTATTTCCCTCCCTTGTCACCGGGAGTCTGGATGAGAATTTAAAAATGAGCCTGCTTTCACGCCTTGCTCTACTGGAAGAAGACCCAGAACTCCTGCACACCATAAAGATTTTTTTACAGAACAGCTCCAATGTTTCATTTACAGCAAAAAAATTGTATGTCCACCGCAATACTTTGCAATACAGGCTGGATAGGTTCACAGAGAAAACCGGCATTCAATTAAAAGATTTCAACAGTGCGCTGACTGTTTATTTAGCTTGTTTGCTGGTTGAACAAAAATGATTTGAGCACATTGCATAAAAACGCTTTCAGCTTTTTTGTGCAGTTTGGCCATATGGGAAAACCAGCATATCCATTAAACTGTTATTAAATAAAGAATACTGGGAGGTTACCCTGATGGCAGAATTAAAACTCGATAATATTTATAAAATTTATGACAATAAAGTAACAGCAGTAGAAGACTTTAACCTTCATATAAAGGATAAAGAATTTATCGTATTTGTTGGTCCTTCCGGCTGCGGAAAATCCACAACTCTCCGTATGATTGCAGGTCTTGAGGAAATTTCAAAAGGCGACTTCTATATCGATGAAAAGCGTGTCAACGATGTCCCTCCAAAAGATCGTGATATTGCAATGGTTTTCCAGAACTATGCACTTTATCCGCATATGTCTGTGTACGATAACATGGCTTTCGGCCTTAAGCTTCGCAAATTTCCAAAAGACGAAATCGACCGCCGTGTAAAGGAAGCAGCTAAAATTCTTGGTCTGGAGCCTTATCTTGACCGTAAACCGAAAGCATTGTCAGGCGGTCAGCGACAGCGTGTAGCCTTGGGCCGTGCGATTGTCCGTGATGCAAAAGTATTCCTGATGGACGAACCTTTATCAAATCTTGATGCAAAGCTTCGTGTTCAAATGCGTGCAGAAATTGCCAAACTTCATCAGCGTCTTCAAACTACAACCATCTATGTAACCCATGACCAGACAGAGGCCATGACTATGGCTACCCGCCTGGTTGTTATGAAAGATGGAGTGATTCAGCAGGTAGGCGCACCGAAAGAAGTTTATGAGAAGCCTGAAAACGTATTTGTAGGCGGATTTATTGGTTCACCTGCCATGAACTTCTTCAACGGAAAGCTTGAAGACGGCAAATTTGTAATTGGCAAAACTCAGATTGCTGTCCCAGAGGGTAAAATGAAAGTTCTTCGTGAGCAAGGGTATACAGGCAAAGACATCGTCCTTGGCATTCGCCCAGAAGACATTCACGATGAGCCAGTATTTATTGATGCTTCTGCGGGTTCAAAAATTAATGCCCGCATTGACGTTTCCGAACTGACTGGTGCTGAAACAATGATTTACTCAAGCATCGAGAGCCAGGATTTTGTTGCACGAGTGGATTCCCGCACAGATATTAAGCCTGGCCAAAACCTTGAGCTGGCTTTCGATATGAACAAAGCCCATTTCTTTGATGCAGACAATGAAAGAAGAATCCGTTCTGAAAAAGAATAATATTGATGCCCCGTCGATGACGGGGTTTTTTAGTACTGTCCAGCTCCAGCGTTTCCCCCCTTGAAATTTCGGGGGCGGGCAAGGCTCTTCCTATTTTCTATTTCCATTCTACTCTTTGATAAACTTTACTGAATCCTGACCGCATGATGGACACTTTAGCAAATGCGGACATTCTTCCTTTTGAAAATCCCAG